>URKO01000086.1 GCA_900548415.1 uncultured Porphyromonas sp. | reverse complement strand
AATAATAGATACAATGACAAACGGTGTGGTAAAAGGAATCGTCTCTAACCTCGTCACGGTAGAGGTCGATGGTCCCGTATCGCAAAATGAAATATGCTACATCACCGTACGCGGGGTGGAGCTGATGAGCGAGGTAATCAAGGTGATCGGTGCAAGCGTATATGTACAGGTCTTCGAGAGTACTCGTGGTATGAAGGTGGGCGACAAGGTCTCTTTCACTGGGCACATGCTCGAGGTGACTCTGGGACCAGGTATGCTCTCCAAGAACTATGATGGTCTGCAGCACGACCTAGACAAGATGGATGGTGTCTTCCTCAAGCGAGGTGACTACACCCACCCACTAGACACTGCAAAGAAGTGGGACTTTACGCCTATTGCTAAGGCGGGCGACACGGTACAGGCTGGCTCCTGGCTGGGGCAGGTGGACGAAAATCACCAGCCACACCGCATTATGGTACCTTTCGTCATGGAGGGGAGCTACACGGTTGAGAGTGTCAAGTCGGCGGGTCAGTATACTGTCGAGGAGACGATCGCTGTGATCGTGGACGCTGAGGGCAAGAAGCATGATATCACGATGATCCAGCGTTGGCCTGTCAAGGTGCCTATCCAGGTCTACAGCGAGAAGCCTCGTCCCTTTAAGCTTCTAGAGACGGGCGTACGAACCATTGACACGCTGAACCCAATCGTAGAGGGCGGTACGGGCTTTATCCCTGGTCCTTTTGGTACGGGTAAGACGGTCCTCCAGCATGCTATCTCTAAGCAGGCGGAGGCTGATATCGTCATCATGGCAGCCTGCGGTGAGCGTGCTAACGAGGTGGTGGAGATCTTTGCCGAGTTCCCTGAGCTCGAAGACCCACACACGGGCCGCAAGCTGATGGAGCGTACGATCATCATCGCTAACACGAGTAACATGCCAGTGGCTGCTCGTGAGGCCTCGGTCTACACCGCTATGACCATCGCTGAGTACTACCGCTCGATGGGTCTCAAAGTACTCCTCATGGCAGACTCGACCTCTCGCTGGGCACAGGCACTGCGTGAGATGTCTAACCGTCTAGAGGAGCTGCCTGGACCAGACGCATTCCCGATGGACTTGTCGGCTATCGTGGCAAACTTCTACGCTCGTGCCGGCTTCGTCTATCTCAACAATGGCGAGACGGGCTCTGTGACCTTTATCGGTACAGTCTCTCCGGCGGGTGGTAACCTTAAGGAGCCTGTCACGGAGAATACGAAGAAGGTGGCTCGATGCTTCTACGCTCTAGAGCAGGAGCGCGCCGATAGTAAGCGTTACCCCGCTGTCAACCCGATAGACAGCTACTCTAAGTACATCGAGTACCCCGAGCTTAAGGAGTACATCACAGCAGACCTAGGCTCTGATTGGCTAGACAAGGTAAACGAGATCAAAACACGCATGCAGCGTGGCAAGGAGATCGCAGAGCAGATCAACATCCTCGGTGATGATGGCGTACCCGTAGAGTACCACGTGACCTTCTGGAAGTCTGAGCTGATAGACTTTGTGATCCTACAGCAGGATGCCTTTGACGATATCGACTGCAACACGCCTCTAGAGCGTCAGAAGTATATGCTCGACAGAGTGATCAAGATCTGTCACACGGACTTAAACTTTGAGGACTTCAACGAGGTGAGCAATTTCTTCAAGACGCTCATCAACCACCTCAAGCAGATGAACTACTCGGAGTTTCAGAGTGAAGACTTCAAGAAGTACCAGCAGCAGTACGAGCAGCTGATCGAGCAGCAGTCTACGCACGCCACCTCTAATATCTAACCTCTAGTATCTAACGTCTCACAATGGCTACACAAGCTTTTCAAAAGATATATACACGCATCACCAACATTACCAAGGCTACCTGCATGCTCCACGCTACGGGGGTGGGTAACGATGAGCTAGCAACGATCAATGGCAAGCTCGCTCAGGTGGTTAGAATCAATCATGACGAGGTGACTCTACAGGTCTTCGCAGGCACTGAGGGCATCCCAACCAATGCTGAGGTTATCTTCCTCGGTGAGGCTCCTGCTCTCAAGGTGAGCGACCAATTGGCGGGGCGCTTCTTCAACGCTTACGGGGAGCCTATCGATGGCGGTCCACAGCTAGAGGGCGAGGATGTAGAGATTGGCGGTCCCTCGGTCAATCCTGTGCGTCGTGACCAGCCCTCTGAGCTAATCGCCACTGGTATCGCAGGTATCGACCTCAACAACACACTCGTGACGGGACAGAAGATCCCATTCTTTGCAGACCCTGACCAACCCTTTAACGAGGTGATGGCACTCGTAGCACTCCGTGCCGAGAGCGACAAGATCATCCTCGGTGGTATGGGTCTGACGAACGATGACTACCTTTACTATAAGAAGACCTTTAGCAATGCGGGAGCTCTGGATCGTATCGTGAGCTTTATCAATACGACCGAAGACCCCTCTGTGGAGCGTCTACTGATCCCCGATATGGCTCTGTCGGCTGCTGAGTACTTTGCCGTGCAGAAGCATGAGAAGGTGCTGGTCCTCCTGACCGATATGACCAACTACGCCGATGCGCTCTCGATCGTCTCGAACCGTATGGACCAGATCCCCTCTAAGGACTCCATGCCAGGCTCACTCTACTCCGACTTGGCTAAGATCTATGAGAAGGCGGTGCAGTTCCCCGACGGAGGCTCCATCACGATCATCGCTGTGACGACCCTCTCGGGCGGCGACATCACGCACGCTGTGCCTGATAATACGGGTTACATCACCGAGGGTCAGCTCTATCTGCGTCGTGACTCCTCCATCGGTAAGGTGATCGTAGACCCCTTCCGCTCGCTCTCTCGTCTGAAGCAGCTAGTCATCGGTAAGAAGACTCGCGAAGACCACCCACAGGTGATGAATGCAGGTGTACGTCTCTATGCCGATGCGGCCAATGCTCAGACCAAGCTGGAGAACGGTTTTGACCTGACAGACTACGACCAGCGTACGCTGGACTTCGCTAAGGACTATGCCAACGACCTCCTAGCTATCGACGTCAACCTCAACACGACCGAGATGCTTGACCATGCGTGGAGTCTCTTTGCCAAGTACTTCACACCCGCCGAGGTGAGCATACGTCAGAGTCTTGTGGATAAGTATTGGCCTACAGATAGTAAGGTCGACAAAGCTTAGGGAGAGAGATGGCGATCAAGTTTCAGTACAACAAGACCTCGCTACAGCAGCAGCAGAAACAGCTTAAGATGCGAGAGCGCACCCTGCCCACGATCAAGAGCAAGGAGAGTGCCCTCCGTCTAGAGGTCAAGAAAGCTCGCCGTGAGATAGATACTCTCAATGAGCAGCTAGAGCAGGGCATACAGGGCTACCAGGATATGGTGGCTCTGTGGGACGAGTTTGACCCTACGCTGGTCAGCGTCACCGATGTCAAGCTATCGACAAAGAAGATAGCCGGAGTCATCGTCCCTGTGCTAGACAATATAGACTACGAGGTGAAGCCTTTTAGTCTCTTTAGCCATCCCTCCTGGTTTGCTCAGGGCGTCGAGCTACTCAAGGCACTAGCCACGCTGGGCATCGAGGCAGAGTTTCTCAATCTCAAGCTAGAGTATCTCGAGTATGCTCGTCGTAAGACTACGCAAAAGGTCAACCTCTTTGAGAAGGTTCAGATCCCCGGCTACAAAGACGCTATACTCAAGATCAAGCGTTATCTAGAGGATGAGGAGAGTCTCTCCAAGGCTTCGCAAAAGATCATGCGCACCAATCTAGAGATTCGTGCTGCCAAACAAAAAGAGCGACTAGCACAATGATAGAGAAAATAGATAAGTACCTCTTCCTAGTCTATCACCAAGACTACGACAGCTTCCTCCTCAAGCTACGCGACCTAGGAGTCGTGCATATTAAGGAGAACAAGCCGACCAGTGAGAGCGAACAGATCAAAGAGATCGTTGTGGCGCGTCGTCATCTGTCAGACCTCATCCGCACACTCTCTCGCAAGCGCTCTGAGGAGCAACCCATCGGCGCACCCCGCAAGCCCGCTAGCGCAGAGGAGGGCGAGGCACTCCTACAGCAGATCGAGGCGCTCCTAGAGGATCGTCGTCAGATAGCCTCTCAGATCGAGAGCCAGCAGCGAGAGAATGACTACTGGGAGCCGTGGGGCGAGTATGACGTCCAGCAGCTAGAGCGACTCCAGCAAGCGGGTTACTCAGTACGCTTCTACATCATCCCCACAGCTCAGTACCAAGAGCACTGGGAGGAGAAGCACAACGCCATTATCATTGACACCCGACGCTCGCATCACTACTTCATCACCGTGGGTGACAAGAGTACAGAGCGCATCGAGGCGGAGCAGATCAAAGCTCCGACCCACACCGCCACCGAACTGGCCGAGCGACTAGCCTCTTTCGAGCAGCGTGCCGAGCAGATTGAGACAGAGATCCAGCAGTTTATCGATCAGCACCTAGAGGACTTGCAGGGCTACGACCTCCTCCTCCAGGACAAGTATCAGATGAGCAACGCCTTCCTACAGGCTACTGGCGAGGCGGATGACAAGGTCATGCTCCTCGAGGGGTGGATACCGAGCAAGATCGTTCCCGAGGTGCGACAAGAGCTAGATCAGCTCCCCTGTTACTATGCTGAGCAGGAGATACTCGATGAGGACAAGATCCCCATCAAGCTCCAGAACAACCGCTTCAGCAGGCTCTTCGAGCCGATCACGCGGATGTACTCACTGCCGAACTACTCGGAGCTCGACTCGACGCCACTCTTCGCACCCTTTTTCATGCTCTTCTTCAGCTTATGCTTTGGAGATGCAGGCTATGGACTCGTCATCTTCCTTTTGGCGACCATCTTCAAGCGCAAGGTCAAGGGGCAATCGACGAAAGACATTTGCTCTCTAGCGCAGTGGCTCGGAGGCACCACCGTTGTGGTCGGTTCGCTACTCGGCACCATCTTCGGTATGGTTATGCCATGGGCCAACGATGGCTCCGTACTAGGCAGCGTCCGCAACGACTACTTCCTCAATCAGGACAACCTCATGCTCCTCTCGGTCGTGCTGGGTATCATTCAGATCCTCTTTGCTAAGACCGTGGCAGCCGTCAAGATACAGAAGCAGCGAGGACTCAAGTATGCACTCTCTGCGTACGCCTGGGTCATCGTCATCTTTGCCCTCATCATGGCTGTGGCTCTGCCGATGGCTGCGACAGGGATACCGAGCTATGTCACCAACATATTCTACGGACTGGCGATAGCTGCAGGACTCGTTGTGGTCTTCTACAACAGCCCTGGCAAAAACATCTTCCTCAACATCGGCTCCTCACTCTGGGCAAGCTACAACACCGCCTCGGGACTACTCGGAGACACGCTCTCCTATATCCGTCTCTTTGCGATCGGACTCACGAGTGGCGTGTTGGGTGGTGTCTTCAACAACCTAGCGGTCTCGATGTCTGAGGGTCTGCCCGTCGGGCTCAATTGGCTCGTGATGGTCTTCATCCTACTCTTCGGACACGGACTCAACTTCGGACTAGCTATCATCAGCTCGCTCGTACACCCGCTATCTCTCACCTTTGTGGAGTACTACAAGAACAGCGAGTTCGAGGGTGGCGGTAAGCCTTACACCCCCTTTAAGGTCAACTAAACAAGCAATAATCAAATCAATAACAGATATACATAACATGAACGAACTAATTGCATACGGAGGCGTAGCCCTCATGGTCATCCTAACGGGTATCGGCTCCTCTATCGGAGTTACCATCGCAGGTAATGCGACCATCGGATCTATGAAAAAGAACCCCGATGCCCTCGGTCAGTACATCGGACTCTCCGCTCTACCCTCTTCGCAGGGTCTGTACGGCTTCGTCGGCTTCTTTATGGCCAACACCCTCATCAAGGATCTCCTCACCGCTGGCGCACTCGGTGCTGGTGCTGCGTGGGCTATCTTCGCTGCTGGGCTCAGCCTAGGTATAGTTGGTCTCTACTCAGCTATCCGTCAGTCTCAGGTCTGCGCCAATGGTATCAAGGGTATCGGTGCTGGCAACAACCTCTTCGGAGCAACGATGGTCATGGCCGTCTTCCCTGAGCTGTACGCCATCCTAGCCCTACTCGTATCGATCCTAACCTTCGGTGTCGTCAGAGGTCTATTCCTC
>URKO01000085.1 GCA_900548415.1 uncultured Porphyromonas sp. | reverse complement strand
GTTTCTCCAGGAAGGTCGGCACATGAAAGTATCCAACACCATCAACGCTGGTCTCGTCTGTGGCAAACGTAAAGTTCTCGCCATTAGCTGCATCAGGATGAGGTGCGAGGTAGTGCTCAGTGACATACTCTAGAGGCATCTTAAAGCGACCATGCTTGATCGTCAGAGGCTTTTGAGTAGCACCTGAGTAGTTCTTAGCAACGAGCTTTATCTCCTGATACTTTGGTAGGGTAGGCTTACCCGCCTGGTTGACTAGTGGAATGAGCTCAGTCGCTGCGGGGATCGTGAGCTTGTAGTCTTGTGAGATCTTGCCCGTCTTGGGGTCAGTCGTAGGAGTGCCTACCTTCTCTAGCGTTGCTCCGTGGGTCTCCTGACCCTCATCAAAGGTCAATGTGCCAGGCTCTGTGTAGCCACCGATGGTAAAGGTGATTTCACTCTTCCCCTGCGTGGTCGTGTAGATCTCCTCGGGAGAGTTGACCAGATAAGGAGTCATGTAGGGAGCGTTGGAGATTTGGACAGCGTAGTCTACGTAAAAGGGCTTGAGGACATCGTCCTCTGCGTAGTTGATACCCTTCTCACTATCGTTCCAGTCAACCACTTTGACCCGGTACTGGAACTGACCGAACTTCATCGTTGGGTCTGCGGGATCGTGTGCGCCACCCACATCATGCAGGATGATGTTGTAGAGGTGGTTGCGCTTGATGACGAAGTTCTCTAGACGTACCGTCTCAGGCTTGAGTGGCTTGCCCTTGTAGGTAGCCTCGATGGTAAAGAAGGTCTCGTTGCGCACGTCAGTCTCGTAGCCGTAGATGGTTGCTGCGAGGGTTTTGTCCTTAAAGAGTGAGCCGTCGTAAACCTTAGCATTCTCCGTAGCCTCAATGCCGTCCATCTTGCCAACCTGAGCAAAGAGGTGAGACTGGACACGGCGCTTGCCGAAGGTTACCTTCTGGATCTCCAACCCCTCGATGGTGTTGTAGATATCAAAGCGAGCTGCAACACGTACCAGCTTGATCGTACCTATATTGGTAGACTCCTTAGACTTGACGGTCACATTCTGACGCTCCGATGTCATGAGGAAGTTTGTAGCCTGATTGTCCTCACCTGGGGTCTGCTTTGCGACGAGCATCCCTAGATCCTCGGGAGTCGTGGGTCCAGCCATCAGCTTGGCAGCTAGGTCTGCGTCTGGGTTAGCAACGAGGAAGAAGTAAAATTCGCCACTCTTCTCATTGTCAAACTCGTACTGTCCCGCTGTTAGATCGGTACACTTGATGGTCTTGTAGTGCAGACCTGACGAAGTCTTGTAGACGACGGCATAGAGGTCTACGATCTTGCGCTCACGCTCTAGTGCTGGTGTGGGGCGTGTTATGTTTTCGTCACCGACAGCACGGAGTGAAGACTCGATGGTAAATCTTACGGTATTGCCTGCTCCCTCGTCCATCTTAAGCCCGGTCTCTCTACTACAAGAGAGGAGGGAGAGCGACAGCACTAGGAGGGCTGCTATATAGTTTATGGTATGTCTCATGGTTACTTAAAGTCTGGGTTTTTATAATCCTTGTCGTAGACAATCGTGAGGATGCACTGGATCTCAGGAGCCGCATCACTGGTGATGGCAAACTGTGCTGTGCGTGCCTCGTCTCTGTTGTCCAGGTCATCTTGATAGCGTATGTCGATCAGCAACTGCTCCTGCTTGTACTGCTCCTCGGTGCGTACTACACACTTCATCCTCCTGGCCACATCGTTGAGCGGTGTCACACTATATGCTGTGTGATTCTTAAAGCGTGTGGAGAGCTGGAAGACGTAGTTGTCCTCTGCATCTAGATAGCGCGTGTAGAGAGTGTGGTGGAGGTAGTCATACTTCAGTGTAGAGTTCGTGACATGATGCATCAGCTCCACGTCGATAGCAGGCATGTGGTGGTTGAGGAGGACTGCATTCCACGGCGTATCCTCGATGGTGAAGACGAGCTTGCTGTCTGGCTCTAGGGGAGAGTTGTCACCAAGGATAATTCGGTAGAGATAGTTTCTCTTGATATTGACTGGTGTGTAGGTCTCGCTAGAGCGGACGAAGGGGATGCGGTACTTGACCTCCTTGCCGTTGGCGAGCTTGCCCTCGACGATGATTGTCGTGGCATTTGCTACCTCAGCCGCCGTCTCGGGCTGCTGACCCTCGTAGAGGTAGATAGCCTTCTTGAGCTCGTTACCCTCAGCACCTGCGATACCAGTGAAGGGATCGGGTAGTGGAGCAAAGCCTGCGCTCATTGTTACCTTCTGAGCACCAGCGGGAGCCTGATAAGTGGGCTCACCAGCCGCATCCTTCGTGGGGAAGGTGGTGGTGCGGTCGTAGGTGTTCTCGACGTAAAGCTTGGTGATGGTTAGGTTGGGTACGTGGTTCGATACATCAACGCGGGCTACGGCACGAGTCAGGACGACTGTGGTTCCCTTGTTGGTACCCGTCAGGGCGATTAGCTCGCTATTCCCTTGCTTAGCTACGCCAGACATGGGGATAGTGTAGTCGGGGGCGATGCCTGTGAGGATATCCTTTGAGGTACCATCGGCAGCAAGCGTCTTGGACATAAGCTTCTGCTCAAAGTCGGCACGGCTCATACCCGCTGTGACGCCAGCTATCTCATCGTTGGCGACAAAGAGGAAGCGGCTGGTGGTACCAACCTTGTCGGGGTCGAAGTCTTTCGTATAGCTATACTCAGCTTCGCCCGTCTGCTGAAGCTTTGCCATGTCAATCTTGTCAATGCTGAGGAGCTTGGAGCCGTCAGCGTTGAACTGGTACATGGTTAGTGACTTGACGGTCCACTCAGGCTGATCATGGATAGCTGAGCGGTAGGTGACAGGCTCTCCTTGCGGCATCTGCAGCGTGAAGGTGAGCGAGGGCTTGCCCTCTGTGAGGGTTGGCTCTTCGGCTCCCGTACTCCTATTACAGCCTACGAGCAGTGTGAGCATCGAGGCGAGTAAGAGTAGAGGCGCGATTGCAATTGTCTTTTTCATACTCTAGTTTGTTATTGATTTCGTTATATACTAATTGGTTGCATGCAGTTACTGCGTGACTGTGCCACCAGGCACCCAGTCTGCGATGGTTCCCTTGAAATAGGGGAATAGGGTGACGCTACCATCATCATTGATGCGTAGTAAGATGCGGTAGATCTGCTCGGGTCTCTGGTCTGGTATCCAGCCAAAGGAGCGGAAGGCGCGTGTCAAGTCTATCGGCTTGGTGATTGCCTCATCGCCGTGCCACACCTGAATGGTGGGGATGCGGTCGTTGAGATAGCGTAGCGAGATGAAGCTGCCCTCTAGCGTGTGGTTAAAGAGCTTGGGCTGCTCCTCGAGCTGTATGAGCTGTGGCGCGTGTAGCGGGAAGTCGTGCGTGACCTGCATCTCAGCGTTGATCGGTAGATGGAGGTTTGACTTCGCTGGGTCGAGGCTGTACTGCTCCGTCAACTCTGAGAGGCGTACGGTGTAGCCATCGGCATAGGGTGGTACAGACTCCCAGATGACACTATAGTAAAGGTGCGTATGTATATTGGCGAGATCACAGATGTAGTGATCGTTGGCACCTGGCTGTATGTCGATCGTCTTATAGTTCCAAAAGAGCTGATCACCCTGCGGAGCGTAGCGTCCATCAGCGAGCTTGCGTAGCGTGAGTGTCATATCAGACAGCTTGCTTCCTCTAGTTAGAGGATCGAGTAGCGTGTGCTCCTCGGTGGCATTACCCACGGTAAGGATCGTGTAGCGACCCACAGGCAGTCCCGAGAGGGAGAGCGTCTGGGGGGTAGCGGGGTTCTGTGGCATCTCTTTGAGCAGGTTGCCGTTAGCGTCATAGAGGAAGTGCCTCATCTGCTGCACCTCAGTAGGGTACTCGTCCACACTCTGACGCACGTAGCGATACTCGAGGGTGACCTTGCTACAGCAGATGTCGCGCGGGTCTTGCGGTACACAGCTAGTCAGCAACACTCCGCAGAGGAGTAGCAGACCTAGCACGGCACTCTGGTATAGCACCCTGGAGTGTCGCTTAGCTAAGCAGAGGAAGGGGGGCTTCCCTTGCGTTATACTCATTATACTAGTCATACGCTGCATTACAGAGCGAAGGCTTCTAGATTATGACGAGCTACTGCAGCGTCTGTCGTGGTAAGAGCTTGGCGCAGGTACTGCTCCGCCAGCTGCTCATTGCCCGAGAGCATGTAGTAGACTCCTATATTATTGTATGCGGCCGGCTCCGCTTGGAGTGGCTGTAGAATCTGCCATGCCTCCGCGAGCTTACCCGTTAGAAGTAACCGGCGGCTGTAGTTAAGCTGTGCGCCGACGTTGGTCGGGTTGCAGGTGGCTGCTATACGGTAGACCTCGTCAGCGTTGCGTCCCTGCTGCTCGTAAGCGTGTGCTATGCGGTTCAGCTCCGAGACAGATAGATCCTTCGGTCTGGTCTTCATAACCTCTATCGACTCCTCTAGGCTGAAGGCGCGCACCTCATACTCTAGGCGTAGCGTAGAGCGACGCAGTGGTGGGTAGACGTTGCGCAGCAGGTCGCCATAAGTGGAGAGCTTAGCCAGCTCCTCCTGACGACGCTCCGGTGTATAGTCAGCGCTCAGGATGGATAAGACATCCTCTTGGTCTGCACGACCTGTAGAGCGGCCGATTACTTCGCGTAGCCCTGTCCAGTCAGCACCCGCACCGATCACCTGGAGATTGCCAAAGAGCGTCTCGCCATACTGGGCTATGAGGTACTGCTTGATGCTCTGAGCACGACGCTCCGAGAGTCCCTTGTTGTGTAGCTCTGGACCCTCGGGAGAGGCGTAGCCCGTGATGCTTCCGAGGACAACCTTGTAGCTCGTTGGATCTTTCAGGATAGGAGCCAAAGCGTTGCTCAGTGCTGTCAGTTGCTCGTTGTTTTGTCTGTAGTTAGGCAAAACCTCAGAGCGATCAAAGCGGTAGTTGATCCGTAGCTCGATCTCCTCCTGACGTCTCTTCGTCGGCTCGTCTTGAGCTGCTAGGAGCGGGGAGAGATTGTCCTCAGTGATGGTGATGCGGTCAGGCTTAGCCGGTGTCAAGGCGAGGAGCCCCAGCGGGTCAGTATCGCAACAGTCCATGCCGTAGTAGCGCATCTCTAGCGCTCCAGTAGCACCCTTAGGGAGTGCCTGCGTGACCTCATAGTTGATAGTGAGCGGCTCCGCATCGTGCTGCCCCGAGAGGGTAGCGACACCATAAGGACGGGTATTCATATACTCCTCGTGACTCTGGAGAGCCACCTCGCGCTCGTAGTAAGGCGCCTGCCACTTACCATTGAGGATCAAGTGTGGCAGAAGTATCTCTTCAGCCTGAGCCGTCTTGTAGACAGGCTGTATGAGGAGTGCTTTGCTCCGAGGGGTAGCATCTTGGGGAATGACTATTTGACAAGATACGGATAGGACTCCAGCGCGGTTACGCACCTGCAGGCTCTCATACTGTATTGCATCGGTCTGGAAGCCACTCTGCGCCGTCAGCGTCACAGACGATAGGGTAGCGACGAGTAGCAGAGAGCTGAGACAACTTATTATATAGGTCGTAAATGTCTTCATAGGGCGTGTATTACTTCAGGTAGTAGATAATGTTGAGAGCAGCCTTTGTAGGTGCAAAGGATCCTTTGCTGCCCTGAGACTGTAGGGTGCCACAGGCTCCGCACTCATACTGCTTATAGCGTGTGTAGACGTAGCCAGCACCGAGAGATAGCTCTACGCCCCATCGCTTAGCAAACGCCCACTGGTAGCCCCACGAGAGACCCACCCCCACGAGGTCACCATCATAGCGACGATCCTTCAGCTGCTCGGGGAGAGGTAGCCCACCCACGTTGTAGGTAGCATAGATCCCATGCAGGCCGATGAAGTGCCGCTCGAAGGTTTTGCAGGGCCACCACTTGACCTCGGGCATGACCAGTAGGTGCATCGCCTTAGGGTTAGCATTGACTTGAGCCCCATTGGAGAGCGTTACCTGACGGTCGCTGGGGAATTGCCATGGGTTGTACCCCACGAGGATCGAACCGCTCCACTGCGAAGCGATGCGAAAGTCCACACCCGCATTGAGTGTCGAGGTGGCTAGGTATAGCGTATTGACCTTGGCCCCTACTTGCTGCGCTGACAGATGACCAGCGAGCGTGAGGACCAGGCATACGAGCAAAGTCTTATA
>URKO01000084.1 GCA_900548415.1 uncultured Porphyromonas sp. | reverse complement strand
TAGAGATTAGAGGGCAGGGGTGATACATTATTATATATAGTGACCTCATCTATGCCTCACTTGTCGCTAGTGTATAGCTTCTGGCAGAGCGATTATGATGCGTCAGCTGATTAGGGCGTATTTGAACAAGATTCAGTATCTTTGTGGGCATATCTCATACGAAAGCTCCAATGAAGAAACCGTTTAAGGAATACCAGTCTGCTGACTTTGCACAGATCAATCAGGAGATGCTCGCTCTGTGGGAGAAGGAGCAGCTCTTCCACCGCTCGCTACATCAGCGTGAGGATGCGCCGCTATTTACCTTCTATGAGGGTCCGCCCTCGGCCAATGGTATGCCCGGCATTCACCACGTCATAGCACGCTCTATCAAGGATATCATCTGTCGCTACAAGACGATGCACGGCTACCGTGTGGATCGTCGCGCGGGCTGGGATACGCACGGCCTGCCCGTAGAGCTGGGGGTCGAGAAGAAGCTCGGCATCACCAAGGATGCGATCGGTAAGACGATCTCTGTCGCTGAGTACAACCAGACTTGTCGCAAGGAGGTGATGAAGTACACCGCCGAGTGGGAGTCGCTGACGAATCAGATGGGTTACTGGGTCGATATGGAGCACCCCTACGTAACCTACAAGAATAAGTATATCGAGACACTTTGGTACCTCCTCAAGGAGCTATACAAGAAGGGGTTACTATACAAAGGTCTATCCATACAGCCCTACAGCCCCGCGGCTGGCACGGGACTAAGCTCGCACGAGCTGAACCAGCCAGGCTGCTATCGTGATGTCAAGGATACGGTCTGTACCGCACAGTTTCGCATCATCGATGCTCCCGAGTCTCTCCGTGGACGTGGCGAAAGCTTCTTCCTAGCGTGGACCACTACACCGTGGACGCTCCCGTCGAACACGGCACTCTGTGTGGGCCCCTCGATCGAGTACTGCGCTGTGGAGACGTTCAACCCCTACAGCGACATGCCGATCACGGTGGTACTTGCCACGGCACTTCTAGGCAGCTACTTCGACGCTGAGAGCGAGGTGAGCGAACTGCCTGAGACGTGGGACAAGGAGACCTACAAGAAAGCTCCCTGGCACCGCATCTCAACCTGCAAGGGTAGCGATCTCGTGGGCATTCACTACGAGCAGCTCATCCCGTGGGTCAATCCTGGCGAGGGTGCCTTCCGAGTCATCCCCGGTGACTATGTCAGCACTGAGGATGGTACCGGTATCGTACACATTGCGCCGACTTTCGGTGCAGACGATGAGCGTGTCGCTAAGGCGGCAGGCATTCCCCCTCTTCTGATGATCGACAATAAGGGGCAGCAACGCCCGATGGTCGACCTGAAGGGACGCTTCTACAAGATCGAGGCACTCGATCATCAGTTCCTCAAGGAGTCGGTAAACGTACCACTCTACGACACCTACGCAGGACGTTATGTCAAGAAGGATTACGACCCCAACGACACACCTGACAAGGAGACGCTAGACGTAGAGATCTGCGTCATGCTCAAGCATGAGAACCGCGTCTTCCGAGTCGAGAAGCATACGCACAACTATCCCCACTGCTGGCGCACCGACAAGCCGATCCTCTACTACCCGCTAGACAGCTGGTTCATCCGCTCTACCGCTTGTCGTGAGGAGATGATGCGTCTCAATGAGACGATCGACTGGCATCCCGCTGCGATCGGTGTAGGACGCTTCGGCAAGTGGCTGGAGAACCTCCAGGACTGGAATCTCTCCCGCAGCCGCTACTGGGGTACTCCCCTACCTATCTGGCGCACCGAAGATGGTGACGAGGAGCTCTGCATCGGTTCTGTCGAAGAGCTATACAAAGAGTGCGAGCGCGCTGTGCAGGCTGGCGTCATGTCGGCCAATCCGCTCGCTGGCTTTACCCCTGGCGACTACAGCGAGGAGAACTATGACAAGATCGATCTGCACCGACCCTATGTTGACGAGATCACGCTCGTGGCGCAGGACGGCAAGCGTCCGATGCGTCGTGAGAGCGACCTGATCGACGTATGGTTTGACTCGGGTGCTATGCCTTTTGCGCAGGTGCACTACCCCTTCGAGCATCGTGAGGAGGTCGAGAGTGGCAAGGTCTTCCCCGCCGACTTCATCGCTGAGGGCGTCGACCAGACACGTGGTTGGTTCTTTACGCTCCACGCTATCGCTACGATGACCCAGGGGAGCATAGCCTTTAGAAATGTCCTCGTCAACGGGCTCGTCCTCGACAAGGATGGCAACAAGATGAGCAAGCGACTAGGCAATGCGGTCGATCCCTTTGGTATCATCCAGCAGTACGGCTCAGACCCGCTACGCTGGTACATGATCACCAATGCCAATCCGTGGGAAAACATCCGCTTCGACCCGAAGGGCGTCGAGGAGGTGAGCCGCAAATACTTCGGCACGCTCTATAATACCTACCAGTTCTTCGCACTCTATGGCAACTTGGATGGCTTCGATCCTTCCGTTGCCCAGATCCCCTATGCGGATCGTCCTGAGATCGATCGCTGGATCCTCTCGCGTCTCAACTCGCTCATCAAGGAGGTGGACGGCAAGCTCGCAAGCTACGACCCGACACCTGCAGGACGTGCTATCGAAAACTTTGTCACAGAGCATCTGAGCAACTGGTATGTGCGTCTCTCGCGCAAGCGCTTCTGGGCGGGCTCTATGACCGACGACAAGCTCAGCGCCTATCAGACGCTCTACCAGTGTCTCTCGGTAGTAGCTCAGCTGATGGCGCCCATTGCGCCCTTCTACGCAGATAGGCTCTACCGTGACCTGCACGATGACGCAGCATCAGTACACCTCTCTGACTACCCCGTGGCAGACGAGGCGCAGATAGACCTAGACCTAGAACGCAGCATGGAGCTGGCTCAGATCTACTCGACTCTAGTCCTCTCACTACGTCGCAAGGTCAATATCAAGGTGCGTCAACCACTCAGCGCGATCATGCTACCGGTCAATGACCCTGCCGACAAGATACACATGGAGCAGGTACACGACCTCCTGCTCAGCGAGGTCAATGTGAAGGACATTCGCTTCGTTGACCCCTCAGACTCCATCTGGGTACGCACGGTCAAGCCAGACTTCAAGGCTCTAGGGCCTAAGGTGGGCAAGAATATGAAAGCACTCGCAGCTCAGATCAACGCACTCACACCCGAGCAGATCAATGAGCTAGAGCAGACGGAACACCTGACCCTGACGGTCGGTGATCAGCCTATTGTGGTGGACCTCCAGGATGTACAGATCATCGCTCAGGATATACCGGGGTGGACGGTCGCCAACGAGGGTCGTCATACGGTAGCTCTAGACATCACGCTCACGCCCGAGCTGATCGCTGAGGGTACAGCGCGTGAGTTTGTCAACCGCATACAGAACCTCCGCAAGCAGTCTGGCTACGAGGTCAACGATCATATCGAGCTACTCGTCATGGCTCCCGATGAAGTTGTAGAGGCTCTCCGCACCCATCAGGAGTACGTCCAGACGCAAGTGCAGGCCGACACGATCGATTACTCCGAGGTACTCAGCGATGCCGAGGAGATCGACCTAGACGGTACCTTGATAGCGGTACAGATCAGCAAAGTATAAACACCAATTCACAGCGTCTGTAGACGATAGGGCTTTATCATCAAAGAGACTTCGTCTACAGCGCACTAATAGATTCACAGATAGTATGGAAGATAGCAGCAAGAAACGATACAATGCGGAGGAGCTCGAAGAGTTTCGCATACTCATCGAGAAGAAGATCGCTCAGGCTCGTGAGGATCTCAACATGCTCCGTGCTGAGAATGCCAACGACATCAGCGACACGACGCCCACCTACAAGGATCTAGACGAGGGTGCCATCACGCAGGCTCGTCTTGAAAACGATGCACAGGCACAGCGTCTGCAGGACTTCATCGAGAAGCTCGAGGCAGCTCTCCTACGTATCCAAAACGGCACCTACGGCATCTGCTCTGTCACGGGCAAGCTCATACCCAAGGAGCGTCTCCGTGCGGTACCTCATACGACCAAGAGCATCGAGGCCAAGCTCAATCGCGACAAGCTTAAGTAAAGTCAGTCGTCTCCTTTATGACTCGTACTAGCCAGCGCCACTGGATTGTCGCAGGGCTCATTCTGCTCCTCATTGTCATAGATCAGGTTGTCAAGATCTGGATCAAGACACACATGTACGTTGGTCAGGAGTATCATATCTTTGACTGGTTTCGCATCTACTTTGTAGAGAACCGTGGCATGGCTTACGGTGTGGAGCTAGGCAGCAAGCTCCTCCTGACCGCCTTCCGCATCATAGCCATGGCTGGACTAGCCGTTTGGCTCACACGCTTCGTCCGGCAGTCTCGCCACTACTCGCTGAGCTTCTGCTGCATCATAGGGCTGGTGCTGGCGGGAGGCATTGGCAATCTCATCGACTCACTCCTCTACGGACAACTCTTCACCTCCTCCATCGGACAGGTGGCGCAGTTTGTCCCGACCACCGCTGGAGCTGTGGGGTACGCCCCGTGGTTTGAGGGGCATGTGGTCGATATGCTCTACTTTCCCCTCTTCACGACAGTGCTGCCTGAGTGGTTCCCGATAGGCGGCGGGTCGGCGTATACCTTCTTCAGCCCTATCTTCAACATCGCTGACAGCTGCATCACCGTAGGCGTGCTGGCACTACTCATCTGCTATCCACGTACCACGACACGGGCTCTGGATCGGCTCTGGATCTACCTACGTGGCAAGCACCGGCACGCAAGTCAGCGAGCTAAGTAAGCAACCTCACAAGTTATGCGGGCTTACAGCGTCAAGGTCTCTGTGCTCAAGTTTGGGCTACTAAGCGTACTGCTGCTCCTACTCGGGAGTGGCTGCAAAAGACGCTCGTGGCAACGCATACCAAATGATAAGCTAGAGCAGCTACTCACGGAGCTATACACAGCTCGTGGCGTAGGTCAGACGCTCTACCTAAGCTCCGACCAGCAAGACTCAATCTACGCCTCCATACTCAAGTCGCACGGCGTATCTCAAGAGGATCTAGACAGCACCATCTACTACCTCTCAGCTTCGAAGGCAAAGCTGCTTCAGAAGATCATCGCCCAGTCCTCCGCCAGCATACAGCGAGAGGTCGAAATACTGGAACGCACGACAGGCTTCTTTCAGATTGGTATGAGCGGTGACGAGGGCAACCTCTACTCGCCACTACCCGACTCGCTCTCGTGTCGTGTCACTCCGCTCTCGACCTATCCTATCCGCATCAGCAAGGAGCAGAACAGCTACCTCTGGAAGGTGGCTCTCGCAGACATTCCCAACCTCCCCGATACCATTCATCAGATAGAGATACAGGGACTCGTCAGCGGTACGCAGCTACCCGAAGAGTTCCAGATGCCCTACATCGCCATATCCAAGCAGCTCGACGCCACGCCTCCGCCCCTAGCTATGGAGAGTGCGTCAATGCAGCTGCCTATCGGAGGGGTCTTCTCGCTAACCCTAGGGTCAGCTACTCCAGAGAATGCGTCAGAGCCTACGGAGGAGCCAAAGCCTACAAGCTATATGGATAGCATCTCAAGTAGCTTGACGGATCTCATGTCGAGTGACCCGACGGGTAGTGTTGTCGGCGATCTCCCCGTGAGCAGACCACGCAAAGAGTCTGTACGCACCGCTCCGCACTTCTCCGTGGGCGATACCATCTCGATCTCTATTTACAGCCAGCCGTCAGACTATCTGAGTACGCAGTCACTACACTTCAGGCTACAAGAACTGCGCATCGTCGCTCGCTAGGAGCTACGCATAGCCCCTATGTAGCAAGCTCAGCAGCAGACCGATGGCACGACAGATCATCCTCCACGCAGGCGAGCGGATCGCCCTCCGACAGCTACGTTACCGTGGCGAGCTGCTCCACTCCGTACTACTCACCTACCACGATCGTGAGCGAGGCGTCGAGCTAACGCCCTGGCATCACGACGAACCGCCGCACACGCTCTACTACTCAGGCACGTGGAGCCTCATCGAAGACGAGGGCCACCACTACCTACTGCGCCACGAGTAGCTGTTGGCTATTGGCTATTGGCTGTTAGCTGTTAGCTGTTAGCTGTTAGCTGTTGGCTATTAGCTAGAGCCACTAGTGCTACTAGTGCCACTAGAGCCACTAGTGCTACTAGAAACTAGAAACTAGACTCTAACCTCTAATCTCTAAC
>URKO01000083.1 GCA_900548415.1 uncultured Porphyromonas sp. | reverse complement strand
GTGTCGTAGATGGTGACCCTGAGCAGCAAACGCTTGCCTACGTGGACAACCAGAGGGGCGCCATGCTCATGCTGATGAAGCAGTCGGGAGCCAACACGGTTCAGGTGAATAAGCGTGTCCTCAAGGCACTCCCGCAGATCGTGAAGAACCTCCCCACGGACATCAAGATAGAGGTGATTATGGACCAGAGCGACTTCATCGTGCGCTCGATCAATAGTCTGAGCTCGACGATCGGCATCACCTTCTGCGTCGTTATGCTCATCGTGCTACTCTTCCTAGGCCGTTGGCGCGCCACCTTTATCATCGTATTGACGATCCCGATCTCGCTGCTCTCGGCCTTCATATACCTATTGCTGACGGGCAACTCGCTCAACATCATCTCGCTTAGCTCGCTCTCCATAGCCATCGGTATGGTGGTGGACGACGCGATCGTAGTGCTAGAGAATATTACCAACCACATCGAGCGGGGAAGCTATCCGAAGCAAGCTGCCGTCCATGCGACCAACGAGGTGGCACTCTCAGTCATCGCCTCTACGCTGACGATGCTGGCCGTCTTCCTCCCGATGGTGATGATGCAGGGCATGGCGGGACTACTCTTCCGTCAGCTTGGCTGGATCGTTAGTATCGTGATGATCGTCTCAACCATCTGTGCACTCGCCCTGACACCTACGCTTTGCGCCCACATGCTGCGAGCCAATCGTCAGCGCCAGGAGGGAAAGGTATCCCAAAAGATCCTACGCCCCTTCAACGACTTCATCCAGCGACTGACGGTGCTCTACCAGCGCACGCTCGCCTGGGTATTACGACACAAGTGGCTCACGGTAGGCTTGTCCTTAGGCATCTTCGCACTATCGCTCACGCTCGGCTCGCTGGTTAAGACCGAGTTCATGCCGCAGGGAGACGGTGGCTATATATTTGTCAAGGCGTACTACCCCGTAGGCACTACCATAGATCGCCCGCTCGCTGAGGGGCATCGCCTCACCGAGGAGTGGCACAAGAAGTACCCCGAGATAGAGATGCTACAGTTCTCCACGGGGCAAGCTGACGCTTTTCAGTCTGGAGCCTCGACGCTAGCTCAGGACAATGCTGATAATCTTCTCTCCTTCAATATCAAGCTGGTCGATGCCTCCGAGCGAAAGCGTTCCTCTAAGGAGGTTGCTGCCGAGATGCGTCGTGATCTAAGCGTCATGCCTGGCATCAAGCAGTACAATGTCTCTGCTCAAACAGGTGGCGGAGGACAGCAGAGCACTGTCAATGTTGATATCTACGGACACGACTTTGCCGTCACCGATCAGATCTCCAAAGCGTTTATGGCGGAGATTAATAAGTCTCCAGCTTGTGCTCAGGCACTGAGCAATCGGGACGAGTTTATGCCTGAGTACCAGGTCATCTTCGACCCGCAGCGCCTCGCCGAGCATGGCTTGACCAATAGTATGGCAGCGAGCTATCTGCGCAACAGTATCTACGGAGCCACCGCCTCCTTCTATCGTGAGGATGGGCAAGAGTATGAGATCCGTGTGCGCCTGGCACCTGAGTTCAGACGCTCGCTAGACGACGTCGCTCAGACACTCGTACGCACCCCGCAGGGAACGAGCGTACGACTAGGCGAACTGGGCAAGGTCGTGGAGCACTTTGCGCCTCCTGCCATTTACCAGAAAGACCGCTCTCGTGTCGTCACCATTGCCCTCACGCCAGCACCCAAGGCAGCCCTCTCAGACCTCGTCCGCACGGCTCGGAAGACCCTCGACGGGATGGATATGCCCGAGGGTGTGAGCTACGAGATCACAGGAGCTTTCGAGCAGCAACAAGAGGCGTTTGCAGACTTAGGGACGCTCCTGCTGCTCATTGTCTTCCTAGTCTTCATCGTTATGGCTGCGGAGTTTGAGAGCTTGGCTTCCCCGTTTGTCATTATGTTCTCTGTGCCCTTTGCCTTTACGGGCGTCATCATCGGCTTGCTCGTGACGGGCGTCCCCCTGAGTATCATTGCCTTCATCGGAGCAATCATGCTCGTCGGTATCGTGGTGAAGAATGGTATCGTCCTGATTGACTACACCATACTCAATCGTGAGCGTGGCATGTCCGTACGCACTGCGCTGCTCCATGCGGGCGCGTCGCGTCTGCGTCCTGTGCTGATGACGACGCTCACGACCGTCTTCGGTATGGTACCGATGGCTATTGGCATCGGACAGGGTAGCGAGATGTGGCAACCGATGGGTGTCACGGTGGCCTTCGGTCTGACCATCTCGACGCTGGTCACGCTCCTCCTGATCCCCTGTATCTATGCGCTGGTCTCTCGCCGTCAGATAAGGCGTCGCCGCAAGAAAAGTCTCAAAAACTACCACTAAGCTATGAATAGACAAAAGGCAATCTTCATCGTCTACAACAGCGCCCTGCATGGGCTCGTCCTGCGCGCTCTCGAGCAGCACAATGCCAAGGGCTATACCGAGTGGAGCGAAGTCTACGGACGTGGCTCCGCAACGGGCGAACCGCATCTCGGTAGCCACGCCTGGCCAACGACCAATGGTGCTATGATGGTTATCACGGACGCAGAGCGAGCCGAGCGACTCCTCGCAGCACTGCATCAGATCGACCAAGACAATCCGAAGCAAGGGCTGAGAGCCTTCGCCTGGGAGGTCACCGACATGATCTAACGAATACAGCACTAGCACAACACAAAGCGTCAGTCTCGCACGAGCGGGGCTGACGCTTTCTTCATTGTGAGGGAGCGGGGCGGTAGCTCCCATCCGAAATGTCAACTTTCCAAAACCGTTCCAGCTTTGGAAAATAAAATTTCCAAGCTTGGAAAGTTAGTTTTCCAAGGGAGGAAAATTATTTTTCCAACGGAGGAAAAGAAAGTTTCCAACGCTGGAAAGGTTCCTTTCCACTGTTGGAAAGTCCAAACCCCTCCCTTGGGACGATTCGCTCCCGCAAATCTTACGAATAACGACATGTAGGGACGCACGGTCGTGCGTCCGTTGTGTCAAAGGTTACAGCGTCAAGATCGTTCGACAACGGACGCACGACCGTGCGTCCCTACAAAGGGCTACCCGTCACGGCTGACTTGGGGACGGACGCACCGACGGCTTGCATCCGACTGGGTGTCCTTACATATCGTTACACAGTTATTTGTTGAGCTCGATGAGGCGGTCGTTGAGATCGGCGTTGCTCCGCAGGCGGGGAATCTTGTGCTGCCCCCCCAGCTTGCCTTGCTCTTCGAGCCAGTCGTTGAAGAGCCCTCGCCGAGCAACCACCAGACGGGGCATCAGGAGTGCCATATCGGCATAGCGCTTTGCCTCGTAGTCGCTATTGAGCGTGCGGAGCTCTTGGTCGATGCGCTCGATGAAGTGCTCTGGATCGGCTGGCGGTGTGTCAAACTCTACGACCCACTCGTGATAGCCATTGGCTGTCTCGAGGCAGAAGCGTGGTGCCACCGTATAGTCTAGCACCGTGACGCCCATCTCTTGGGAGACGCGCGAGATGGCTGTGGTCGTGTTGTGGACCATCAGCTCCTCGCCGAAGGCATTGATAAAGCTCTGCGTACGTCCCGTGATGATGAACTTGTAGGGGTGCAACTCGGTGAACATGACCGTGTCGCCGATGATGTAGCGGTAAAGCCCTCCGAGGGTGGAGATGACGAGCGCATAGTTGACCCCTTTCTGTATGTCGGCTAGCGGTATGGCCTGACGGTCAGGGGCGTCAAACTGAGACATTGGAATGAACTCGTAGAAGATGCCGTAGTCCTGCATCAGGAGCATAGAGCTAGAGGTGGGGTCGTCCTGGATGCCAAAGAAGCCCTCGCTCGCATTGTAGGTCTCACGGTACTGCATCCGCTCGGATGGGATGATCTGACGGTATCGCTCACGGTACGGATCGAAGCTGATCCCCCCGTGAAAGAAGACTTCGAGGTGAGGCCAAACCTCCGAGAGGTTGTTCCGTCCTGTATACTCTAGGATCGCCATGATGGTCTCGAGCATCCAGCTCGGCACGCCTGAGAGACTGCCCACATCTGCTGTCGCTACCTCTCGGACGATCTGTCGCATCTTAGTAGTCCACTCGCTCATGAGGAGAGTTTGCTTCGAGGGAACGCGGTACATCTGTCCTAGGGCTGGCATGTTTTCCACCAAGATGGCGGAGAGGTCGCCCGTGTGGGTGCCTGCGGCAAACTCAGTCGGCTTGTGGCTCCCCCCGATGACTAAGCTCTTGTGCGCAAAGAACTCGCTGTCGGGTCGTGTGTCTAGATAAAGCCAGAGCGCATCTTTGGCTCCCTGATAGTGGCAACTCTGCAGATGCAACCCAGGTACGGGAAGGTACTTGCTACGACCTCCCGAGGTGCCACTGGAGGTGGCGAACCAACGGCAGCTACCCTTGATGAGCTGATTGCGCTCTCCCTGTAGCATACGCTCTACCCAGGGACGTAGCTCCTCGTACTCGACGATCGGGACGATGCGCTGGTAGTCGCTGTAGGTGCGGATAGGCTCGCTCGTGAGGGACTGCTCGTAGGCGGTGCCACGTAGTACACGCATGACGCGCTTGAACTGACGCATTTGGATAGCTTCGCTCTGCTTAGCGTACTGCTCGATGCTTTTGAGCCGGAGGTACATGAGGCGATAGATGGTTGCGGTCTTTCTGTCCATAGTATTGGGGATTACTTTACGGCTACCAGTCTTTGATAGCGTAGCATGGGGGAGGTGAGGTAGACGAGCGTCGTATATTGGTTTTCTGTCTGGTAATAGTCGCCCTCGATAGCGTTGCTGGCTAGGGGAGCGGGCGATGGCGAGGTGCTGTATCGGTAGCTGACGTAGCCCCCCTTGACGAGGAGCGATAACTCGAAGTAGCCCGTCTCGCGGTTGTAGCGCAGCGTGCGCTGCTCTTTGGGGAGTGCATCGAAGGCGGCTCCCTCGATGAATGGGGTGCCATACCTGAGTGGGTCATCCAGAGCTAGTCGCCAGGTAACGAGGTAGTAGTCTGTCATAGTCTCGTCGTAGTACGGATCGTAGTCTGTCTGGCGCACCTTGCGATAGCCATTGGCATCGGAGAGCGTAATGTAGCTACCACTCGTCGGGTGGTCTAGATAAAGGGAGGCGGCAGGAGGATTCTTCTGGCTATTGAGATGCTCTACACCCATATTCGCCTCGTAGGGCGACAATATCTCGAAGGCGCGCCACTCATTGCCCGCTGCAAAGGTGGCTCCGTCATGGCCTCTGAAGGTGAGCCGCCCAGGAGCGAGGGAGGTGGGGCGGGTGAGTCGCTGGTAGCGGGTGGAGGAACCGTTTTGACCAACAGTGATGAGTAGCTCCGTGAGCGGGTCGCTGGCCAGTGTGGGGGGGAAGGTTAGCTCTAGCTCCACTTGCTGAAAGCGGGAGTAGTTGCCCTGAGGTGTCGTCGGCACCACCTGCTGAGCGACCTCAGCGAGAGGCTCATAGAGGGCAAAGCTGGTGACGAAGATAGGCTCCTCTTGTAGCTCTTCGCACCAAGCGGTGAGGCGGTAATTGCCCGAGAGCAGTGGTTGTAGTACGGAGGCCCCTCCGAGGCGTAGCTCGTAGTGACGGTAGGCGACGCTGGTGGCTTCAGAAGGGGTGCTTTCGTCCGTCTGCCAGCGCGCTCCAATCCAGCCGTCGATGTATTCGCTGAGTGCCATACGGTCATTGATCTGCCAGTCGGCGTCGCACAGCTCCAGCTGGTAGTGAATGCGATGCGGGACGGGGTCTGCGAGGTCAAAGCTCACCACGATCTCCTCATCACCACTAGCCAAGCGAGCGATCGGATAGGGTATAGCAATTGACTCCCCGTCACGCCACACCTGACACTGTAGAGTCTGTACTTCTGTCGTATAGATGTGATGCGGGAATATCTCTCCTCCCGAGAGTGAGCCAGCGAGGGCTAGGAGGAGCCAGCAAAGCGTCCATAGCTTGTTCATCGTCCCAAAGTTACAGATCTTTGACCGAACGACAAAGAGTCCACGGCTGCACTAGACTCCGCAACCCTTACGAGTAACCCACTGTAGGGGCGGACCGATGTGTCCGCCCGTCCTCATCGGAGCGCAGTATGCCTTGTGGGCGGACACGCAGGTCCGCCCCTACACGGGACCACATCAACATAAGACTGTTGCATAAAGGCGAATCGCTGTGTTGCTTTCGGGATTCGGCTTCGGTCACATACGGAGGTATGCTCCCTTC
>URKO01000082.1 GCA_900548415.1 uncultured Porphyromonas sp. | reverse complement strand
GGACACATCAAGCTGGAGCAGATGCGAGTCATCACGGACCACACACCACTCTATCTGGTTATCCTGCTGAGCTGGTGCTTGGCACTCTTTGAGTACTCCTTTCAGATCCCGGCCAATCGCTACGGCTACGTCGGCAACGGCGGAGCCTTCAGCTTGATGCAGCTCAAGGTGATACAGGAGGTGGTGTCGATTACGGTCTTTACGCTCTTCTCGGTGATCTTCTTCCGTGGAGAGCCGTTGCAGTGGAACCACTTAGCCGCTTTCGCCTGCCTTGTCTTAGCGGTTTACTTTGTCTTCTTAAAGTAGGAGGCTCACGAGGGAAGCTGATCGTAGGTGCACCGACGACGGAGGTGGTACTGCCAGAGGAGCGAGTAATGCGCTATGGGCGGGGTCGCCGTGGCGCGGTACCAGGGCTGATCGGCGGAGAGGGCGAGCTGACGACGGGTGCGGTAGAAGTCGCGCACGGCTCGCAGTACGGCTGTGGCATGTCGGGGCTGCCCCTTGAGGAGGAAGGTGAGGGCGGCGAGCAGGTCTAGTGGCAGGCGACAGAGGAGGATGCGCCTGCGGGCATGCCGTGTGGGGAGGTTCTTGTAGAGCATGCGGAGGTTGTTTCGAAAGTTGAGGTAGCTCTTCCTCGGGCTCCCCATCTCGAGCGTAGCTCCTCCGAGATGGTAGACGATGCTGTCGGGGGTGTAAAGGATACGACCGCCTGCAAGCCAAAGCCGCCACGACAGATCGATCTCCTCCATGTGAGCGAAGAAGCTCTCGTCAAAGCCCCCTACCCTCCAGAACGCCTCGCTACTGACGAAGTAGCAGGCGCCTGTCGCCCAAAGTATCTCGCACTCCTCGTCATACTGCCCATGATCCAGCTCAACGGTGTCGAAGAGACGTCCCCGACAGAAGGGATAGCCCCAGCGATCTAGCTCACCACCAGCAGCGCCAGCGTACTCAAAAGCTTCGGGCTGGCGGTCACTGCGCAGCTTGGGTTGTACGGCAGCGAGTTCCTCCCTCAGCAAAGCCAGCGGACGGTCGCACCAGTGGGGCGAGACACGTACGTCGCTATTGAGGAGACAATAATAAGAGTATTCGAGCTGACGAAGCCCTCGGTTGTAGCCCCCTGCGAAGCCGTAGTTTTCGGCTAGACGAACGAGCTTGACCTGCGGGAAAGCTTCCTGCAGGTAAGCGAGCGAGTCGTCTGTCGAACCGTTGTCTATGACCACGAGGTCGGCCACCTCAGGCGGTGTGTGCGCCACGAGGGGCGGGATATACTCCTCGAGGAGCTTGCGCCCGTTCCAGTTGAGGACGACGATAGCTAGCTCGGGACGGTTCATGGTTTGGTGGTGAAGGTTTGTCGCCGCACGCTCCAGTGCCCTAGCTGTGCGGGGGTGATGGCTCCGACGAGCTCAGGGTCGTACGGCTGGGCGACGCGTATATAGTTGTCGGTGAAGCCCTCCATCATATCACCGTGGCGTGTCTCCTCCCAGAGGACGGGGCGGACGGAGCCAGCGAAGGGGGCGCAGAAAGCGTTGTGTCGCTCGCTAGAGAGGGCGAGGAGCTCCTTCGTGCGGAGCTTCTTTTCGGCTGCAGGTACAGCGGGCTTGATCTCAAGTGCTTTGGTGCCTTTGCGCTCGCTATAAGGAAAGACGTGCAGCTGGCTCCACGGTTGCGCTTGGAGGAAAGTCAAGGTCTCGGCGTGATGCTCGGGCATTTCGCCTCGCATGCCCGCAATGACATCGATACCGACGAAAGCGTCGGGGATCAACTCGTAGATGAGCTTGAGTCGCTCGGCAAAGAGTGCCGTGTCGTAGTGCCGCCGCATCAGGCGCAGCACGTGATCAGAGCCAGACTGAAGGGGAATGTGGAAGTGTGGCATGAACTGCGCTGTCTCAGCGACGAACTGAATAATCTCTGGGGTCAGCAGCTCGGGCTCGATGGAGCCGATGCGGTAGCGGGCGATGCCTGCGACTTGCGTCAGCTGGTGGAGTAGCTCTAGGAGCGTTTCGCCCGTGGTGCGACCGAAGTCGCCGATGTTGACGCCGGTCAAGATGATTTCCCTGCCACCAATCTCAGCGACACGCTCCGCCTGCGCCACCAGTGAGGCAATGGATCCGTTGCGACTGACGCCTCGTGCAGCGGGTATGGTGCAGTAGGTGCAGTAGTAGTTGCAGCCGTCCTGGACCTTGAGGAAGTGGCGCGTGCGGTCGTCCGAAGAGACGCTCGGCTCGAAGTGTTGGAGCTCTCGGCGGGCGGTGACGTGGGGCGTAGCTGCTTTCGGCTGGTTGCGTTTTTGGTAAAGCTCGGTGAGGAGCGAGACGATCTCGCTTTTGCGCCCTGACCCAACGACGAGGTCTACGCCAGGCATCTGAGCAATCTGGTCGCCTTGTAGCTGGGCATAGCAGCCGGTCACGACGATAAGTGCCTCTGGGTACTCACGGTGCAGACGGTTGATGAGACTGCGGCACTTCTTGTCCGCCGTGTCGGTCACCGAGCAACTGTTAACGATACAGATGTCAGGTACCACCTCCGTCGTGTGGTGATGCTCGTCAGAGATGCGCTCCACGCCCACGGTAGCTAGTTGCCGTGCGATAGTCGAGGTCTCGGCATAGTTGAGTCGACAGCCCAGCGTGTAGAAGGCTGCTCGCTTGCCAACGAGAGGATGTAGTCGAGGAGTGATCATCATAGAGAGTAGAGCAAAACGCCTGCAATGCCCGCCAGGACAATGAGCAGGATGGGATGAACCCACTTCTTGTATAGGAGGAGTCCCGTCACGGCAAAGATGATGAAGCTGCGGTAGTCGATGAAGTTCTCCGTGACGATGATATTATCCACCGTGATCGGCGTGCCAGCGGGGAGCGTGAGGAGCGTCCATAGCCCTGGCTGTATCATCAGCATCAGCGCGGCGGCCGCTATGAGTCCGACACTGGCGGGGCGTATGCCGAGGAAAGCAGCGTCGACGTAGCGATTGTTTCTAAAAGCTTGGAAGCTTCGGGAGATGATGAGGCAGAGTACAAAGGAGGGAAGCATCACGGCGGTAGTAGCCAGTAGCGAGCCAAGGATGCTGCCACCCGTGACGGTGTAGCCAATGTAGGTAGCACTGTTGATCCCAATGGGTCCTGGGGTCACTTGGCTGACAGCTACGATGTCGGTGAATTGCTGGTTGGTCAGCCAGCCATACTTGTAGACCACTTCGTTTTGGATGAGCGAAAGCATCGCATAGCCTCCACCGAAGCCGAAGAGACCAATCTGGAGATAGACCCAAAAGAGCTGTAAGTAGATCATTGCCTTTTTCCTCTTAATCCCTTCTCATGACACTATAGATGATTCCTCCGAGGGCAGAGCCGAGGATAATCCAAACGGGCGATACGCCCATAAGCCACACCAGCAGAGCCGACAGGATTGGTATCCAAACGATGCGCCAAGTGCCTTTCATCGCACGCCACGTGGTGATGACGGGGATCGCAATCATCGCTACGACCGCAGGGCGTATGCCGTACATGACCCGCTGTACCCAGACGTTGTCATTGACCTCTTGGTAAAACATCGCCAAGAGTAGGATGATGATAAAGGAGGGCAAGGTCGCACCAATAGCACAAGTCACCGCTCCGAGATAGCCTTTCAGCCGATAACCGATGAAGATGGACATATTCACCGCAAAGACCCCCGGCAGCGACTGCGACACGGCAAAGAGGTCGATGAACTCCTCGTTGGTCATCCAGTGGTTCTTCTCCACGACGTCATGCTGTATGAGCGAAAGCATAGCGTACCCCCCACCGAAGGTAAAGCCCCCGATGCGAACGAATGTGATGAAGAGTCTCCAGAGCATCTTATAGTCCCAACTCGCTTATAGTCTGTTACGTCGTGCGAAGTAGAGAACGAAGAGCAGGTTGAGCACGAGCAAGCCGCCACCTCCGAGGAGGACGTAAAGCTTAGCCCCCTCTGCGACGGATAGAGCTACAATCATCCCAACGATGACGAGGAGCATCAGGACGAAGAGTGTCTTATCGAGCCAGTTGAGCGGCTTCTTTTTATTGCGTGTCATAGAGATTAGCGATTAGAAGAGCGAGAGTTTGACATACTTCTTGGGGTTTGCCTTGATGTCTCGGATTAGCGCATCAAGGCTAGTCGTGACGCTGTCAATGCGATTGTAGAGTCCATCCTCGTTGAGGAGCCTGCTCACGGTACCGTTGGACTGGTTGAGTCGCTGGGTGAAGCTCTTGAGTTCACGAGAGGTACTCTCTAGATTGGCTATCGTCTCTTGTAACTGCAGCGAATCAAGCCTAGAGGCAAAGCTCTCCACATTTGCCGAGGTGTGATCGATGCGCCCCATAATGGTGGGGAGCGAGCTCAGCGACCGTTGTAGCTGCGCTGACGAAGCGTTGATATGCTGTGCCGACTGGCGCACATCGGCGAGCGTCGGCTCTATATTGGGGTTCGAGAGGATCGCATTAGCTTGTAGTAAGACGCTATCCATACGGCTGAGCGTGGTGGAGATACGCGGTACGAACTCATCTTGTAGTTGCTCCAAGCTCTTAGCAGATCGACGCGTGGACATAGGTATGGTGTCCTTGGCATTAAGATAGGCCCCCGTCTCGACCTCTGGGAGGATTAGATTGACTAGAGCACCACTAAAGAGCGTTTGGGCGACCTGCACCTGCGTACCTTGAGGCAGCTTGATGTCAGGGTCTAGCGTGAGCGTGAGGATCGTCTCGCCATTGCTGTGGTAGTCATACTTCATACCCCGCACAGAGCCCACCTTGTAGCCATTGACGAAGACGCGTGTAGCCACATTGATCCCCGTCACATCATTCATAGCGACATAGTAGGTCTTGGAGCGAGCGGATATAGAGAGCCCCTTGAGGTAAGTGATCCCTAAGTATAGGATACCGATCGCTAAGAGGGTGAAGAACCCTATCTTGACGGTCTGTCGTGTGAGTCTTTTCTGTGGCATGGTCGAGCTGTGTCTCTTAGTAAATTTCTTTGTCTCTTACGCCCTTGCGGTAGCGCACGATGTAGCAGTCTGGGTAGCTCTTAGCAAGTCGCTGTTGCGCCTGGCGTGCCTCACTGAGAGAGTTGCACTGCTCGGCCGTGTAGAGGTAGAGCTTACCACGCTGCTCGCGCTGTACATCCTTTGCGTTGCGAAAGTAAGGGTCACTCGTCTTGAGCGGTTGGCGTGAAGAGGCGATCTGTATGCGGTAATACTCCTCACTCGCTGAGGTCGTAGCACTACTTTGCTGCGATGTAGACTCTTCGTCAGATGTGGTCACCTTTTGCCTCTTTTGCTGCTTGGAGCTAGTCGCACGTACATACTTCTTGTAGTACCTAGAGAAGCCATCGGCGATACCTTGCGCCAGCTCCTTGCGACCACTCTCACTAGCGAGGTAGTCCGACTCCGCCTTGTTTGTGATGAAGCCTAGCTCTATGAGGATGCTCGGCATAGCCGTCTCTCGTATCACGAGGAAGGGCCCCTGGCGCACACTGCGGTTGCCTCGTCCCAGCTTGACAAATGACTTCTGCACCTCGCTAGCCACATCAATACTGGTCGCGAGGTGGACGTTTTGCATAAACTCAAAGATGATGTAGCTCTCCGTGCTGTTTGGATCAAAGCCCTCGTAAGTCTCCTTGTAGTCCTTCTCGAGGAGGATTACCTGGTTCTCACGTTTCGACACCTCTAGATTATCGTTGGCACGGCGCAAACCGAGTACATAGGTCTCCGTGCCTGAGGCTTTGGCGCTCGAGGCCGAGTTGGTATGGATGCTGATGAAGAGGTCGGCCTTCTTCTTATTGGCAAAGTTAGCTCGTTGCTGTAGCCCTACGAAGACATCAGTAGATCGGGTCATATAGACCTTGATCTCGGGGTGCGCCTGCTCAATGTACTTGCGCGTCAAGAGTGCTACCGCCAGATTGATATCCTTCTCCTTACGGCCGAAAGCACAGGCGCCAGCATCATGGCCGCCGTGACCAGCATCGATCACGACTGTATACGTTTTTTGCTGCGCTAGCATGTCCAGCGGACAGGCTATCGCAGCTAGCAGTATAGTGAGGAAGACTTTGACTAGAGACTTCATAGGGTAGCTAATAGTACTGAGAGCAAAGGTAAGAAATATAGCGCAAAGCAGCAGAACAATCTCGCCCACTAGCCCTAAAAACAAAAGAAGCCTCCCAGTAAGAGTTACCGAG
>URKO01000081.1 GCA_900548415.1 uncultured Porphyromonas sp. | reverse complement strand
TCCACGTGGATATTCAAGAAAGGAGGGAATCGGACGAATTTCCCCGTAAAGATATGTAAAGGTGCTAGAGGTTAGAAATTAGAAGTTAGAGATCCGATCACTCTGATAGATCCGATGGTTTCGATAGCCAACCGCCAATAGCTAACAGCCAACAGCCAATCCATGGCTGACACATTATATATAGTAACCTCATCTATTCCTCGCTTGTCGCTCATGTGTAGCTCCTGACAGAGCGATTATAGTGCATCAGCCCTGCTAAGCACCGCGAAAGCGTAAGCTCTTTGCGCTAAAAGCACTATCTTAGTTCCCAGATTAGCCCTAACAGAAGAAATGCCATGACAGATATGAACCCGCTAGCATGCTCACCAGAGTATCAGAGGCTTCGGGAGCAGTACGAGACGCTCGTCGCGGACTACACAGCACTCGTCTCCCAGTATCAGGAGATGACGGATCATGAGGCACCTCACCTATCGGCACTCTACATGCACTACTTCGGCAAGTTGCTGTACACCCAGTTGCGTCTAGGGCTCTCCTTAGCGACGCTTCGCTTCAGGCGCTCGCTCCTGCAGGCTTACATCAATCGAGACGAAGCACCCGACCTCGTCGAGATAGACAAGCAGATGGCGCAGCAGCGGCTAGAGTTTCATCAACTCCTGGAGCGAAAGCTGGCTCAGCTCAAGGCTGCCAAGGAGTATTGGGACAGGCCGCGCCTGTCTCCCGAGGAGACCAAAGAGCTCAAGGAGATCTACAAGACCCTCGTCAAGCGACTCCACCCAGACCTCAACCCACACTATACGGAGGAGGACAAGCGGCTCTTTCTGATCACAGTGAAGGCTTATCAGATCGGAGACCTACCGCAGCTACGAGCTGTGCTGGCTCTACTCAACAAGGAGAAGCACTCGGAGGAGCTTCCCTCAGATCCTGAGACACTCTCGGCTGAAATCGAAAAACTACGAGAGAAGAAGAGTACCCTCGAGATTAAGATGGCCAAGCGGTCGAAGAGCTTCCCATTTGATCAGAAAGAGTTACTGTCAAGCCCCGTAAAGATACTAGAGAAGCAAGCTGAGCTACAAGCAATCATCCAGGAGCTCGAGAAGAGCGAGAAGGAGATGCAGACGATCATCACACTGATGGAGGAATATAAGTCACATAATCTATGAGTAACGAGATCATACCCGTCAGCCCCGAGCTACTAGCGCTCATTGGCACTGAAGGCATCAACGCACTAGGACTACCCAAGCGAGAGATCTTCCTCCTAGACATCGTAGTCGCGGGGACCACCTTCTGCCCTATCGTACAGGAGCTTTACCCTACCCTACTACCCGACACAGTGCTACGTATGGTGCGACAGCCGCAAAACGAATACGACGAAAACGCCATCGCCATCTACTACGAGGAGCATCGCATAGGCTATGTACCACAAGAGCTCAACCTGGTCATATCACGGCTGATGGACGCTGGCAAAGAGTTTTACGCTCGGGTCGTCCAAGTCAAGAAGATCAACGAGTGGGTACGCATATCGGCCAAGCTCTTTATGATCGAGTGAGTGCTACGCATTCGATTGTTTTGCGAGGAGCGTCTCTTTGGGGGTCTGCCTTCTTTTCGGTACTTTTGTAGCGATGCAATCAGACAGCCCCGATGGATAGGCACAAGATAAATACGATAGCAGTGTATGGGAGCCACGCTACGATGCGGCTCACGGACGATGTGACGGCACTACTGACGGCACTCGCAGAGCATGGTGTAGACCTTGATATAGAGGCACCGCTCTGGGAGGCACTGCAGCAGGCAGGCATCCCGGAGGGTTATCCGCAGATGCGGCTGGGTGGGGAGACGCCCTATGGCGACATCGCTCTGAGCCTCGGAGGTGATGGTACCCTCCTGCGAGCTGTGCACAAGTTGCGAGATGTGGAGCTGCCTATATGGGCGATCAACTGCGGGCACCTCGGCTTTATGACCGAGATGGAGCCACGAGAAGCTCTGCATCACCTTGATGACCTACTGGCTGGGCAATACGACATAGAGACCCGCTCGCTGATCGATGTAAGTGTGGCGGGAGAGCATGTCGGCACAGCACTCAATGACCTGGCGGTGCAGAAGCGAGAGACTGGATCTATCATCAAAATACGTGTAGATCTAGACGGCGACTTGCTAGCCGAGTACGCTGCCGATGGCTTGGTCGTGAGCACGCCCTCGGGCTCGACGGCTTATGCGCTCAGCCTAGGAGGCCCTATCGTGACCCCTCAGTGCCAGACGTTGCTGCTGGTGCCGATAGCACCTCACACGCTCAACATGGCTCCGCTTATCTTCCCCGATACCAGTGTGCTGACGATGAGAGTCTCCTCGCTACATCCTACCTTCTCTATCGTGATCGATGGTAATCTGCGGGTCTACGACTGTGGTGTCGAGATCACTGCTCGCAAGAGTGACAAGCGAGCCCACCTGCTGCGCCTCTCTCACAAGCCTTATGCCCAAGTAATTCGCGAGAAGCTTCTTTGGGGTCGTGACTTGCGGTAGAAAGTCTGTCTTGAGCAAACTTTTCGTAAAGGCGTGACTATCAGGCTGCTGAGCTGTGTTTCCTGCGACGTGATCTCTCTTTTGAGAAATTTTCTTGCGAGAGTATTTTGCCAGAAGAAAAATTTGTATTACCTTTGCATCACAATTGCCCGAGAGCCGAACATTCGGCATCAGTCAGCAAGTAGCTACTGGCCCTTTCGTCTAACGGTTAGGACGTCAGATTCTCATTCTGAAAATAGGGGTTCGATTCCCCTAGGGGCTACAAGTAATAGCTGGTATGCATTGCTTCGCTTAGCGAGTTTAGCATATCGACAGTACACCTAGTAATTAAGTATCACAAGAATGGCAAATCATAAATCAACGCTGAAGAGAATCCGTCAGAGTTCCACACGTCGCCTTCGCAATCGCTATGCGAGCAAGACGTCGCGTACGATGATCAAGCAGTTTCGTGCCATGACCGATCGTCAGGAAGCTGAGCAGGCTTTGCCGAAGGTGTATTCTACGCTAGATCGTCTAGCTCGTAAGAATATTATCCATCGCAATAAGGCTGCCAACCTGAAGTCTAAGATGGCTCTTCATCTCAATTCTCTCTAGTCTACGACGACACATCGCAATACTGTATCAGTTCGCTGAGGATATAACTCTACATTAAGGATACTGGCGCAACGATTTGGCCCTTTCGTCTATCGGTTAGGACGCCAGGTTTTCATCCTGGAAAGAGGGGTTCGACTCCCCTAGGGGCTACACATAGAGCCTTGCCGGCCACCTCCCTTTCCTCTAAGTCGCTTTAAGACACAAGACTGATACCACAAGCGAGTATATATCAAAAAGAAGAGGAGTGTTCTTGGACAAGATCGAGAGCACTCCTCTGATTTTTTATGCTAGAGCAGGTTGGTGTGAGTTGCTTTATGTACAACTTATTCACCATGCGCACACGCTCTCGGAGCTATAGCATGATGCCTCATCGCAAATCACTATAAGACCCATTACTAAGAATACATGACTAAAGCAGAAGTTGTAAAGAATATAGCTGACACGACAGGCTTAGACCGACAGGAGGTACTACAGATCGTAGAGGCTTTTATGGATACAGTCAAGAATGCCATGAGCCAGGGAGACAATGTCTACCTCCGAGGCTTCGGTAGCTTTGTTGTCAAGGAGCGCGCAGAGAAGACTGCTCGCAATATAGCCAAGCAGACGACAATCATCGTACCAGCTCGCAAGGTCCCTACGTTCAAGCCTTCGAAGGCTTTCACAGCCATGATCAAATAGTATCCCAGGGAGGTGAGTCGAGGCAGATAGCCCTGAGGAAGACAGCAGTTGCTTCAGCATAGAGGCTAGCTACGGACCTCATGACCTTGGATCCAATATAGACCAATTCAAAAGAATCAATTATGCCAAACGGTAAGAAGCACAAGCGTCACAAGATGTCGACGCACAAGCGTAAGAAGAGACTACGTAAGAATCGTCATAAGAAGAAGTAGTAGACGATCGGTCGAGGAGACCGTATGTGATCTCTCTTAGGCGAGCAGATCGTCTTAGGGAGTTCTAGTCTACTCACTAGAGAGCCATCATAGTATGTATGGCGATCTAATCTTGACTCACGACACGTACCAAGCAAGCCGTCATGACCGACCTCTCACCGATGAGGGGCTGGTTGTGGTTGGCTTCGTTGCATAGCAACTCATCCTATCATCCTGCAGTAGTCACCTCTCACGGCCATCTGTCGGGGTCTGTTAGCAGACTCTATGTAAGATAACCCGTGCTACGCGTGCTACGGCAGCATCTGTAGACCACCCCTCTCTGTGTATCTAGCGACTCCCAGGAGTCACTATCGAGATACGCATAGAGACCAGCTACTCCAGTAGAGGTGTAGCGATTAGGTACTTCGACAGCTCACCAGCTCGGGGCAGTGCAGTGGCACGACGTAGCTGTGAGACGGAGGAGAGAAGAGGCGGGTCATACTAGACCTCTACACGTTTCCAATCTATTAATGCACAGATTATTTGAGACACCGTGAATAGTGAACTAATCATCGATGTAAAGCCCAAAGAGGTGTCTATGGCAGTACTCGAAGACGACGAGCTCGTAGAGCTACGCACGGAGAATAGAAACATCCGTTACGCTGTCGGAGACATCCTGCTCGGCGAGGTAGACAATGTGGTCAGAGGCAACAACGCAGCCTTCGTCAACATAGGCCCCATGAAGAATGGCTTCCTTCACTACAATGATCTAGGCAAAGTATTTGGAGCGACAACTCACTTATTAGAAGATATAGCGGAAAAGAAGAAGGTACCCCCCATTGACAAAGTCAAAGAAGGTACCCCCCTTCCTAAGGATGGCAATATCATCAACTCGGGACTCAAGAAGGGAGACAAGATCCTCGTCAAGGTAACACGCGAAGCCTTCGGGACGAAAGGACCTAGCCTCTCTGCAGAGCTCTCCATAGCGGGACGATTTCTAGTCTTAGTACCCTTTAGCGATCAGGTAGCCATCTCTAGCGAGATACGCTCCACGGAGGAGCGTACGAGGCTTAAGACGATCGTGCAGAGTGTCATCAAGAGTGGCTACGGAGCCATCATCCGGACGCAAGCTGCTGGCAAGAAGACTCAAGAGCTCGTCGAGGAGATGATGGATCTGATAGATCGATTTGAGACAAGTATCAAGAAGCTGATCCGGGCCAAGGCTCCTACACAGATTTACGAGGAGCGAAACCGCGCTATCAACCTCATCCGAGACTCCTACAACAAGACCTTTACCAAGATCGTCGTCAACGATCCAGACTACTACAAGGAGCTCAGAGGTTACGTAGCCGACATCGACCCAGGTAGAGAGCAGATCGTCACGCTCTATGAGGATGACAGTAAGCGTCCCCTCTTTGATGCTTGCGGTGTGACAAAGCAAAAGAAGACCCTCTTCGGGCGCAAAGTCACCCTACGCAATGGAGCCAACATCATCATCGAGCAGACCGAGGCTATGCACGTCATCGACGTCAATAGTAGCAAGAAGGCTCGTCGCACCTCAGGACAGGAGGAGACCGCCTTTGATGTCAATATGGCCGTGGCAGACCTCATCGCCCGACAGATCAGACTCAGAGACCTCGGAGGGATCATCGTAATCGACTTCATCGATATGAACGAAGCAGCTCACAACAAGGAGCTGTACGAGCACATGGTGAAGCTCATGGCAGACGACCGAGCTACCCACAAGATACTCCCGCTGAGCAAGTTTGGACTCATGCAGATCACTCGACAGCGTGTCCGTCAGGCGACCATCATACGCACCGAGGAGACCTGTCCTACCTGTCAAGGCACGGGAAAGATCAAGACCTCCATCACCTTTACCGATGATCTAGAGGAGGTCATAGCCCAGCTGACCTCTGGCGACAAGCCGATACGCAACTTCGCCATGCATCTACATCCCTACGTCGTCGCTTATATCAAGAAGGCTCCCCTCTTGGGATCTTCTATCTTTACTAAGTGGAAGAAGAAATACTCCAAAAACATCAAGCTGATCGAAGATCAAGATGTAGCACTCCTAGACTACAAGATCTACGACAAAGATCGTAATCCAGTAGAGCTAGAGAAGTAATAACCAGCTACACAGAGTAGCTATACGATAAATAAGCAAAGAGTCCCTACGAGAGCATACACGCCCTCGTAGGGACTCTTTTTACATGATTGATGTCCATCT
>URKO01000080.1 GCA_900548415.1 uncultured Porphyromonas sp. | reverse complement strand
TCTCAAATCTCCACGTGGAAGTTTTTTATTTTCCACGTGGGCGTGAAATAAAACTTCGGAGGAATCAAATGAAACTTCGGAGGAATTTTTTCTTTCTCACGTGGATATTTCGAAATATCCACGTGGAAATCAGTTTTCCCCGACACAGTACCGTATCGATACGTAGTCGGATCTAAATTATTGTAACGGACGGGCGTTGGGTTTTCCTAGCTAAAGCTGAGACATCATGTTACGTGAGGTACTGGTCGAGTAAGTATGGGCGCAGGAGGTCTTGCGCCTCGGCTGTGTAGTGCTGCTGCGCGGTGCGTATGTCTAGATGCTCCGAGAGACAAGGCGCAGGCACTGTCGCGGAGCGATGCCACTGCGTCAGAAGTCGTATGGCGGGCTGCCCTACCTGGTGGTGCAGCCCGCAAAGCCGTGTGAGGTTGTAGCGGTGCAGCACGGCCTCACGACGCAGGAGGGGCAGTGCCTCGACGGGCGTGACGAGACAGAGCGTTGGCTCGGGAGCGACAAGTGGCTCCAGGTAACGAAAGAGTAGATGTGGCGCAAAGCCCTCTCCCGTGTGGCGCGCCTGACGGAGCGATGCCGTAGCGGGCTGGAGTCCGTCGTAGTAAGGAGGATTGGAGATGATGAGGTCGTAGGTACGGGATGGCAAAGCAAACTCAGGCGCGGTGATGTCACAGGCCAGTGCCGTGAGCCGATCGCTATAGGGAGAGCGGGAGAAGTTGTCCTGGGCGGTACGGACCGCTTCGTCATCGATGTCAATGGCGGTAACCATGGCATTGGGATAGGTCTGCGCGAGCATCAGCGACAGGATGCCGGTGCCTGCTCCCACATCTAAGACTTGACTGGCTGTGTGAGCCGTCCTCGCCCACGCTCCGAGGAAGAGCGCATCGGTAGAGATACGCATAGCACAAGCCCCCTGCATGAGAGCGTAGTGTCGCATGCAGAAGGGCTTGTCCATAGTTTTATTTGGCTGTTGGCTATTGGCTGTTGGCTGTTAGCCGTTGGCTGTTGGCCGTTAGTACTCTTGCCAACTCTTGATCTCTAGCTCTTCTAGCGAGAGCGTGCAGAATGCCTTGATGTAGGTAGCAGCAAGGCGTGCATTGGTGATCAGCGGGATGTTGAGATCGATCGCGGCACGGCGCAGCTTGTAGCCATTGGTCAGCTCACCCGTAGAGAGGTTCTTATTGATGTTGACCACGAGGTCTACCTCATGTTGGTGCAGCAGATCGAGTGCTTGTGGCTGCTCGGTGCTGTCGGGCCAGTGAACGAGTGTGGCGGGGACACCGTTCTCCTCTAGGAAGTGCTGCGTGCCTGCCGTAGCGTAGAGCTTGTAGCCTTTCTTGTGGAGGAGCTGCGACGCCTCGAGGAGGTCAGCCTTTTGCTTGGCGCCACCTGTCGAGAGGAGGACGCCACGCTCTGGGATATGATGCCCTACGGAGAGCATCGCCTTGAGGATAGCCTCTTCAGTGTCTTCGCCGATACAGCCAACTTCGCCCGTAGAAACCATATCGACACCTAGCACGGGATCAGCCTTTTGCAAGCGGGAGAAGGAGAACTGCGAAGCCTTGATCCCCACATAGTCTAGCGAGAAGGCATCCTTCGTCGGGTGCTCATAGGGCAGTCCTAGCATGATCTTGGTGGCTAGGTCGATGAAGTTGAGTCGCAGCACCTTGCTCACGAAGGGGAAACTACGCGAAGCGCGGAGGTTGCACTCGATTACTTTGATTTCGTTACCTCGTGCGAGGAACTGGATGTTGAACGGCCCCGAGATGTGTAGTGCTTCGGCAATCTGGCGCGAGATGCGCTTGATGCGTCGGACGGTCTCGACGTAAAGCTTCTGTGCGGGGAACTGGATGGTCGCATCGCCACTATGCACGCCAGCGAACTCGATATGCTCGCTGATCGCATAGGCGATGATCTCGCCATGGTCAGCGACGGCATCCATCTCGATCTCCTTAGCATGCTCGACAAACTGTGACACGACCACGGGGTGGTCTTGAGACACATTGGCTGCGAGCTGCAAGAAGCGAAGTAGCTCCTCCTGATTGGAGCAGACATTCATCGCAGCTCCTGAGAGGACGTAGCTAGGACGCACCAAGACGGGATAGCCCACACGATCCACGAAGCGGTCGATGTCCTCAATGGTGGTGAGCTCGCTCCACTCGGGCTGGTCGATGCCTAGCTCGTCTAGCATGGCGGAGAACTTATGACGATCCTCCGCATGGTCTATATCTTCGGCTTGCGTGCCTAGGATGGTGACCCCATTGGCGGCAAGACGTAGTGCCAGGTTGTTGGGAATCTGACCACCCGTAGCTAGGATGACACCCTTGGGAGCCTCTAGGTCTATGATATCCATGACGCGCTCGAAGGTGAGCTCGTCAAAGTAGAGACGGTCTGACATATCGAAGTCTGTACTGACGGTCTCTGGATTGTAGTTGATCATGATAGAGCGCAGACCCGCCTTGCGAATGGTGTGTAGCGCATTGACACCGCACCAGTCGAACTCGACGGAGCTACCGATACGATAAGCTCCCGAGCCTAGCACGATGACCGACTTGCCGTCCTGCTCTGTGGCTATGTCGTGCTCCTCGCCATGATAAGTGAGGTAGAGGTAGTTGCTCTCGGCAGGTACCTCGGCGGCTAGCGTGTCGATCTGCTTGACATAAGGTAGTATGCCGAGGCTCTTGCGGTGCTGGCGTACCTGGTCAGCCTCTTTGTGGAGGGGCTTCTTGTACTCCTTGGTAACGGCACGGGCGATCTGGAAGTCGGTGAAGCCTTGCTCCTTAGCTTGTCGTAGTAGCTCGGCAGGGAGACTCTCGATGGAGTCACAAGTGCCTAGTGTCTCGGAGGTCTCTAGGATGCCTTGGAGGCGATAGAGGAACCAGCGATCGATCTTCGTAAGCTCGTGGATCTGCTCCACGCTGTACCCCTGACGGAACGCTTTGCTGATAACGAAAATACGTGTGTCGGTTGGCTCTCTAAGGGCTGTGTCGATGTCGGGGATGACGAGCTCTTTGTTTTCGCAAAAGCCGTGCATGCCCTGCCCGATCATGCGGAGTCCCTTTTGGATTGCCTCCTCAAAGGTGCGACCGATAGCCATCACCTCGCCGACAGACTTCATGCTACTGCCGAGCTGACGAGACACGCCGTGGAACTTACCGAGATCCCAGCGTGGTATCTTGCAGACGCAGTAGTCTAGTGCAGGCTCGAAGAAGGCTGGCGTGGAGCCTGTCACCGCATTTTGCACCTCAAAGAGTCCATAGCCTAGTCCTAGCTTGGCAGCAACGTGTGCGAGGGGATAGCCGGTAGCTTTGCTGGCTAGTGCCGAGGAGCGAGAGAGACGTGCATTGACCTCGATGACGCGGTAGTCCTCACTGTAGGGGTCGAGGGCGTACTGCACATTGCACTCGCCTACGACACCGAGGTGACGGATGATCTTGATAGCGATCGTGCGGAGCTTGTGATACTCATCGTTAGAGAGGGTCTGTGAGGGAGCGATAACGATACTCTCGCCAGTGTGGATGCCGAGCGGGTCAAAGTTCTCCATGTTGCAGACGGTGATGCAGTTGTCGTAAGCGTCTCGCACCACCTCGTACTCGATCTCTTTCCAGCCACGCAAGCTCTTCTCAATCAGTAGCTGTGGGGAGAAGGCGAAAGCTTTCTCTGCAAGGACTCGGAGCTCCTCATCATTGTCGCAGAAGCCACTACCCAAGCCTCCCAGCGCATAGGCAGCTCGTACGATGACGGGATAGCCTAGTTGGTTGGCAGCGACGAGAGCGTCCTCCATTGTGGTGACGGCGTGGCTCTGGATGGTCTTGACCTCTATCTCGTCAAGCTTCTCGACAAAGAGCTCGCGGTCTTCGGTCGCCATAATGGTCTCGACGGGCGTACCGAGTACATCGATGCCGTAACGCTCCAGGACACCTGACTGAAAGAGCTGGACACCACAGTTGAGTGCGGTCTGCCCACCGAAGGCTAGCATGATGCCGTCTGGACGCTCACGCTCTATGACACGCTCTACGAAGTAAGGCGTGACGGGTAAGAAATAGACCGCATCAGCAACGCCTTCGCTGGTCTGTACCGTAGCGATATTGGGGTTGATGAGGACGGTCTTGATACCCTCCGCTTTGACAGCTTTGAGAGCTTGTGAGCCTGAATAGTCAAATTCGCCTGCCTCTCCGATCTTGAGTGCGCCAGATCCGAGTAGGAGTATCTTATTGTATTGCTTACGCTGAGTCATGGTTTGGTCGAGCTTGATGGGTTATTTCGACAATTGTGGGTAGTTCAGGACGGTATCCTGAAAGTCTGTGAAGAAGCTGAGCGCATCTAGCGGACCGCCCTTTGCCTCTGGGTGGAACTGTACCGAGCGAAATGGCAGGTCGGTGTGCATGAGCCCCTCGTTGGTGCCATCGTTGAGGTTGGTGTACCACTCTTCCCATCCCTGAGGGAGTGTCGCTGAGTTGACAGCGTAGCTATGGTTCTGACTGGTGATGAGGCACTGAGTCGAGCCGACCAACTGGACAGGTTGGTTGTGTCCGTGATTGCCGTACTTCATCTTATAGATCTTGGCACCAGAAGCGAGCGCCATCAGCTGATTGCCCATGCAGATGCCGTAAGTGGGGAGCTGACGCTCGAAAGCATACTGTATCTGTCTGATCGTCTCCTTGCAGCAAATTGGGGAGCCAGGACCATTGCTGATGAAGACGCCACGCAGCCCCTCGATCTGCTCCAAAGGATAGTCCCAGGGAACGCGGTGGAGGGTGAAGCGCTCATCGATAAGCGAGCGCAGGATGTTGTCCTTGAGTCCACAGTCGATCAAAGCTATATGACAATCGCCCGAACCGTAGATGCGAGGCTCGGGGCAAGAGGCTTGAGCGACTAAGTTTTGCTCTCCGATGGAGGGCTCTATGGGAGAGGTCTCGCCCTCGATGGTTATCGTGCCGACCTGTATGCCGTGGTCACGCAGGTGCTTGGTCAGAGCTCGTGTATCGATGCCCGTAATCCCCACGACGCCTTGCTCTGCCATAAAGTCTCCTAAGGACTGCTCCGCATTCCAGTGTGAGTACTCAGGCGAGTAGCTATTGACTATCAGGGCACGCATGAGACAGCCGTCACTCTCGTAGTATCTAGGGATGTCGTACTCATCTCGAGTGGCAGCGGGGACACCGTAATTGCCCACCATCGGATAGGTCATCACCAAGATCTGCCCCATATAGCTAGGATCGGTGAGCGACTCGGTGTAACCATTCATGGCTGTATTGAAGACTACCTCCCCGGCCAACTGTCTAGTCGCACCGAAGTGCCAGCCTGTGTAGGTAGATCCGTCTTGTAGCGTGAGCGTAGCTTTGCGCTGAGTGGATGTTTGCATGATTATTAGTTGAAAAGAGCGTCTATGTCTATTTGCGATTGTACTGCTGCTCGTAGTAAGCGATGAAAGCATCGTTGACGAGATGGGACCCGCCGGGCGTAGGATAGTCGCCCGTAAAGTACCAGTCGCCTGGATGATGTGGGATAGCTTCGTGTAGAGCCTCTACTGTCTGGTAGACAATGCTAACCTCAGCCTTGATGCCGTCAGACTTAACGAGCTCAGCGATCTTGGCAGAGATCTCTTCCTCTGTAAAGGGTGCGTAGAGGGTCTTAATCACGTTGGGTACGTACTCCGTGAGCGGACGCTCTCTGAGCGCGATCGCCTCACGGTATGCCTCGTCAAGCATACGTTGCTGGCCTCGCTCCTGAAGAAGTGCGATCATAGCTCTAAAGGCTATGAACTCGTCCACGTGACGCATATCGATGCCGTAGTAGTCAGGATAGCGGATCTGTGGAGCACTGGATACGAAGACTATCTTGCGCGGTCCTAAGCGGTCTAGGATCGTGAGGATGCTCTGGCGTATCGTGGTGCCTCGTACGATACTATCGTCGATGACCACGAGATTGTCCACGCCACGCTCGATGGAGCCGTAGGTGACGTCGTAGACGTGCGTCGCTAGGTCGTTGCGCGTATTGCCCTCGGAGATGAAGGTGCGTAGCTTGATATCCTTGATAGCGACCTTCTCACTACGTATGCGCTGCGAGAGGATATGCTTCAGTTGCTCGTCAAAGTCGGGAGCTCCTAACGCTTGCTCGATCTGCTCCGCCTTGCGCTTGTTAAGCTCTAAGTTTAGTCCCTCCAGCATACCGAAGTAAGCGACCTCGGCGGTGTTGGGGATAAAGGAGAAGACT
>URKO01000079.1 GCA_900548415.1 uncultured Porphyromonas sp. | reverse complement strand
TCACAAGCTAGAAATCGCTATACATACTTCGCCGGAGTAGCTCGCAAGGAGGGTTATCGTCAGATCGAGGCTGTCTTCCTAGAGACTGCTGATCAGGAGAAGGAACACGCTAAGCGCTTCTTCAAGTTCCTCGAGGGTGGTGAGCTTGAGATCACCGCTGCTTTCCCCGCTGGAGTCATCGGCACCACCGCTGAGAACCTCAAAGCTGCCGCTGCTGGTGAGCACTGCGAGGCTGAGGAGATGTATCCTGAGTTCGCCGACATCGCTGAGGAGGAGGGCTTCAAGACCATTGCAGCCGTCTATCGCAACGTAGCTAAGGCTGAGCATGAGCATGAGATGCGCTACCTCAAGCTCCTAGAGCGTGTCGAGGCTGGCAAGTACTTCGAGCGTGACGAGGAGATCTACTGGCAGTGCCGCAACTGTGGCTTCGTCGTTAAGGCTAAGAAAGCTCCAGCTAAGTGCCCCGCCTGCGATCATCCACAGGAGTTCTTCGAGCCAATGGCTGAAAACTACTAATAAGCATTGCATAGGCTATACGCCTATACAGATCAAGCCCAGCAGACTCTTCGTTTGCTGGGCTTGATGCATTTATGCCTGACTGGACAAAGGGAAAGCTCTCAGACGAGTGTGCCGAAGAGTTGCGCAAAAGCCTCCGCCATTGCTGCTCGCGTATACTGCTTATAGTGCTCTGTAAAGGTATCTATCGGCAACACCTCGCCACGCTCCAGACGCTCTAAATGGTGGGCAACAAACTCTACCACCTGCGCCACTTCAGTAGCAGCAAGGGCTCCTCCATGTGCTCTGAGGTTCTGAGCCACAACGCTTTCGTCACTTTCCACCATCAGGATAGGTCGACGCATTGCCATCGCCTCAAAGAGCTTCGTTGTAACCATCCCGTGAGGGCCCTCAGGCTGTTCGCGACGACCCAAGAGGAGGAGCATGTCTGCCTGAGCCAGCAGCGTCGGTACCTCAGCATAAGGCACCATAGCGTGAAAGTGCTGACAAGTTCGTACCTCATCGCTATAACGCTCTAGGAGACTCTCTAGAAGTTGCTGCGAAGCATTGTCACAGTACCAATGGATCTCGACGGCTCCACGCTGGACCCACCTACTCAGCGCCTCAGCTTGCAGCGCCTCCAGGAGTAGCGTCGGGTCACGCATCTCAAGCGAGAGGAGCCGCCCTGTATAAACAATGCGCAGAGGCAACTGAGGAGCTTCCTCAGGCTGTGCGACAAAGAGTCTCTCGTCATAACCATTAGGGATACAGACGACCTGCTTTTCTGGGTGTAGCTGCTGCAACTGATCCCGGTGCCACTCAGAGACAGTAGTGATGGCTGTGGCTGCCCTCAGAGCCTTTGTACGAGCTTTGATAAATTGTCTTCGTAGCCAACTATAAGCTTCTCTGCGCAGAGGCACCCACCGTGGTAGCGGTGCTGGCAGAAAGCCCTCCGGCGTATACTCCTCGACGATGTCTCGACAGTCCATCACGGCGGGTAGCCTCGTCTGCCGTGCCAAGCGAGCGACCGCCGGTAGCGGGAATGTACGATAACTCATTCCCACGATCAGTGCATATTGTGTCAAGTCGTAGTGCTGTCGCAAGTGACGTACGAAGCGCTGGCTCTTCACCTGCCATAGCGCATCTGCAAGTGCGTAGAGTGCTCTGCCCCGTCTAGGAGCTAGTGGCACTCGCTCCAGGCGATGTGCCGGCAAGCTACTTTTTTGCTCCACAGAGCCGTGAGAGCCGAGGTGCTCTCCTCGTATCTCCTCGCTCACTACATCAACCTGCCAGTCATCCCCGGGGAGCCGCTGCAAGAGTGCCGTGATACGGGGCGCAAACTGCGGGGGCAGCAGGTCAGTCAGTAGCAAGATACGATGAGGACTCATAGGCGAGCAAAGACTATAACCCAACGATATCAGACGCTGGCGAGAGCTTGATAATCTGTCGCAGTAGGGTGCGGTACAGACGTGTGTGGTAAATGTGCGGATCGTCTAGCAGTAGGTTCTCATTGTGAAAGAGTAGCGTCACCTCTCCATGATACTTGTACGTCTGATCGACCATGGCCACAGCCACACGCTCAGCCTCTGCGTAGTCTAGGTGCATATACTTCTCATCGTGCAGCGTGTAGTCCATCACCGTGAGCGGATGCAGGATCAGGTCTGTGACCTCTAGACTTTGCGGATTGATAAAGCGCACAGGCCGTGAGGTGCCTAGTCTAAAGCCCGCTACATCGGCATAAGCCATCGAGTAGTCGTGGTAGAGACCCGCACCAAGGAGTGAATTGTAGTCCTCTGGCTCACGCACCGCTAGGTAGTGATGGCGCGAGTAGATGACCGACTCACCTAGCTCCTTCTCTAGCTCTATCTTAGCAACCTCCACCGCCTCAGGATGCTCAGAGCAGTAGAGGTTTAGGTGCAGTCCAAACTCCACCTTGCGCCTTCGAGCCAACCGCATGATCGCTGCTATCTTGCGATTGCGCAGCGTATAGTTAGGCTTGTCCAGTGGATGCGGGCTGGGAGTCTTGATAAAGAAGATCGTTCGCACAGGAGCTGCACACTTACGCTGGGTCTCCACATTCCAATCGAGGAAGCGTCCATAGCTAAAGAAGAGATCCTCACTAGCTCGTGAGAAAGTATTGCGATAAGCAGCCCGCAGGGGTAGGCGCTCCTTGAGTAGCAAGCGCAGGAAGCCCCGCACACCCGAGCTGTAGTACGGCTGATCAAGGTCATGTGTCAGAGAGACCGAGCTAAAGCCCTGCACCATCGGCTGCACCGCCAGGCCTATCTCGCTCATCAGACGTCGTAGCTCCGCAGCATACTCATCTACCAGCGGACGCTCCAAGAAGCCCGCACGGTATGGCAGCGACTCACGCCCAGGGAAGCGTCCATGCTCATCCCGCCGCTGACGATAGTACATCTCCTCGTAGCGTGATAGCAAGAAGAAGCTACTAGCCACCAAGTCAGCATAGATCACCAGACGCCTACCATACGGGGTGTCGATATACTCCTCACGAGGCTCTCCAAAGAGCAGAGGCATGCCGTGCCACTCAGCCAGAGGCAGCGCAGGCATCGACTCTGCACGGCCATACTGCTCGTAGTCAAAAAAGCCCGACGGCACAATCACCACACGATGATACGACTCCGCCTCCTCCGGACGGCAGTAAGCGACATAGTCTGGGGAGTGCTGCATCTGCGCATGACGCGCGATGCGGATCTTGCCCGAGATGTCGAGCGGAGTCGCATCTCCAAGTAGAAACGATAAGATATATTCTGTCGCCTCGTAGTGTCGCATATAGATCGATAGCTTACAAGTTAAACGAGCTCAATAGAGATGCTGTAGATAGTACCGACGCAGTTGCAGACGCATAGCGAGTGTCTGTCGCCCCGCCTGCAAGCGTAGGTAAGGGTGTGGCACAGCTCCAAAATTGCGAAAGAAAAAGGCGATGCCTGGCTGCATCGATCCCTCAAAGTCGAAGGTGTGACACCCCGCCTCTCGGCTCCATGTGATCAGTTTATCCAGCAGTAGCGCCATCGCATCCTCTCCCTCAGGCGTTCTCGCCTGTCCACCCGCAATATAGTAGGCAGTGCCAGCATGATGTGCCACAAAGGCTCCCGCCACGGGCTCACCCGTCTGCGAGGAGAGTAGCAATAAGAGAGCGCCCTGTCGACGCGCCATAGCAGCCGCCACAAGTCGTCTCAGCGAGGAGGCACAGAGACGATCGCCTCCGCTACGCTGCAGACTCTCACGGCAAAGGTCCACCAGCATCTCCGCGCAGGTTGACACACTCGTCTCCTCAACCCAAATCTCTCGCAGATCCAACGCAGTAGCACGACGCACCTTCCGGCGAATCAAACTATTGTACAATGCTTGAGGCTCACTTTGCGTCAAGTCAAGAAGATGAGTATAAGCAATCGAGCTACGCCATGCTCCCGCAGGCGTCTCACATGGTAGCCAGTCCCAGTAGTCTAGCGGCAGGTGCGCCTCTATATAGCGTAGTGATGAGGGCAGAGCTTCGCTCAGAGCTTGCATAGCTGCTAGATGAGCAATGTATCGATCCCGATCGAAAGGCTTCTCCCCCACCGCCCCCAGACGATCACTCAGAGGACCAGCACACTGACAGCAGGGAGGCACAATCAGGTGACGACGTGTGGGCATAAAGAGAGGCCATATAAGCGTCGGAGCACCCTCCTTACTCCCCGTCGTAGTGAGTACATCCATCTCTCCCATCCCCGATGCTGCTAGGAGCCACCACGGCTGCAGGTAGAGCGGTAGCGAGGGGATCTCAGCACACCATCGAGTGTACTGCTCACCCGAGAGCGAGAGACGATCTACGGAGAGACTCACGACTTACTAAATCGCTTCGGGATCACGAGATTAGCTGGCATAGCTCGTAGCTCATAAGCCTCCTCCGAGAGTTCACGCACAGCCTCCCACAGCAAGGCACTCACCTCCTCTGCAGACCACCCAGCGATGCCACACCCCACCTCCGTAAGGTAAAACGTGAGCATAGGATGATCTAGGGCAAAGAGGAGCAACCTCTGGAGGCTCGCACGCAGAGCCTCGGGAGCCACTCGACGCATATCCTTACCCAGCGTCGGCAAGGCATAAGCTTGCCCCGTCAAGCCCTCGGCGACTCCCATCTCTGCATTAAAGATGCGGTGCGCAGTACGTGCAGCACCTCCCATGTGATGTCCTAGCAGATTACTACCGAAGACAAATATCTCGTCCTCTTGGAGCACAGAGATACACTCAGGTGTATACTCGTCATCCGTACGATCAGAGAGTCGCTGCCAACCATTAGGAAGATGTGGAGCTGTCATGGTAACTATGCTTTGTCAATTTACCAGGCCGTAATAGACCCAGCTCTATCTGATAGCGTAGATCAGAGAGACGCGCAGGGTGCAAGAGTCTGCACTCACACACCCCACGCCCCTCTGACTATTTATATATCAAAGTCCTCATCGACCAGCTGATCTGTCGTGTCTAGATCTTCTTCCTCCGCACCCTCAGAGGCATCTGGAGAAAGGTGTAGCTTACCTTCATGAGCTAGCTGATCCATCACCTGCTGAGCCACCTCGTCTGCCAGCTCGGGATTGTCATCGAACAGCTCCTTGACCGCATCACGACCCTGACCTATGTTATTGCCCTGATAGGAGAACCACGAGCCACTCTTCTTGAGGATGCCCATATCAGTAGCCGCATCAATAATCTCGCCTACACGGTTGATGCCCTGACCGAAGAGTATGTCAAACTCAGCACGACGGAAGGGAGGAGCCACCTTGTTCTTGACCACGCGCACATTCGTCACCTTACCGACCACATCGTCACCCTTCTTGATCTGCTTATAGGCGCGTATGTCTAGACGCACAGAGGAGTAAAACTTGAGCGCATTACCACCCGTCGTCACTTCACTAGGACCCGTAGGACTATAGCCACTGCTGATCTTCATACGTAGCTGATTGATGAAGATACAGCAAGTCTTAGAGCGACTCACGGCAGCCGTGATCTTGCGCATAGCACGAGACATGAGACGTGCATGCAGGCCCACCTGCGTATCTCCCATCTCACCCTCTATCTCTGCCTTAGGCGTCAAAGCAGCAACCGAGTCCACAACAAGTATATCCACCGCCGACGAGCGAATCAGCTGCTCCGCAATATCTAGAGCCTGCTCACCATCATCAGGCTGAGAGATCCACAGACGGCTAATGTCCACTCCCAGAGCCTGTGCATAAGTCGGATCAAAAGCGTGCTCCGCATCAATGATAGCTGCGATACCGCCCAGCTTCTGCGCCTCGGCGATAGCGTGGATAGCCAGCGTCGTCTTACCCGAAGACTCCGGTCCAAAGATCTCTATGATACGTCCACGAGGGTAGCCCCCGACACCGAGAGCTATGTCGAGCGTCAAGCTCCCCGAGGGGATCACACTCACATCCTCTACGGCATCATCTGCCATATTCATGATAGCACCCTTGCCAAACTGCTTCTGTATGCGACCCATCGTAGTCTCCAGTGCCTTCATCTTTGCCGCAACATCGGTAATAGGAGGAGTGACAACGATCCTCTCATTTTTCTTTGCCATATATACCTAGTCTTTAGTTGAATATCGGAGGTCTGCGAGTACTCGCTCTCAAGTATAGATAACCTCCCATACGGATCTGGTACTGGCTGACGTTGACCATGGCGTACATCTTCACCAGCTGCGCCGCGTCCTTCAGTGCCATGAAGTAGG
>URKO01000078.1 GCA_900548415.1 uncultured Porphyromonas sp. | reverse complement strand
AGTTGAAGACCTCAGGCTCGGCAACTACAGGAGCCTCTACGACCATTGCGGTAGAGTCTACGGTAGTCGTTGCGTCCTTCTTCTCCGTGTTACAAGCTACTAGTGCTAGACCAGCAGCTACGATTAGCATAAACTTTTTCATATTCGTATGATTGATTAAAGTGAATAGAATCCGATTGATTACGCCTGCTGCTCCTTAAAGCGGGAGCCGACCAGAGCGTAGTAAAGCATGTACAGCTCGCCTGCTACGACGAGTAGCCAGGTGTAGTGATACCCTCCGAGGAGGTCCGCTAGCAAGCTCTGTACGAATGGTAAGAGTGCCCCTCCGATGAGTCCCATCAGCAGTACGCCAGAGGCTCTCGTGGCTAGGCTCCCTAGCTCCTTGAGTGCTAGCGAATATATGGCACCCCACATGACCGAGTGACATAGTCCTACGGCTATGAGCCAGTAAGGTTGATTGGTCACGACAGCGATCAGGATGAGGATAGCGGAGAGTAGCGTGGTACTCCATAGTAGCTTGCGGTCAGAGACACGGTTTAGGAAGCTACCTACGAAGCGACCTACTAGCATAGCTCCCCAGTAGAGAGTAGCGTAGAGAGCCACAGTACTATAGCTCAGTGAGAGGTCGTTTTGCCCATATAGGATGATGTTAGCACCGATGCAGACCTCGACACCCACATAGCAGAAGAGTGCTATACAGCCGAGTCGCACGCGTCGTATGCGCCACACAGTCTTGAAGCTTACCTCAGCATCCTCGCCACTCGTCGTCCCCTCGATGTGTGGCACGTGGAGTCGCTTGACAATGTAGGATAGTATCAGCACGACACCCATTAGGATGATCATAGGCAGGATCACCTCTTGGATCTGCAGAGCCTCTAGATCGTCCACCCCACCGAAGATAACCATCGAGACGAAGAGTGGTGCCAGCATAGTCATCGTCGAGTTGCCCACGCCACCGATGTTTTGCCGCTGTACAGCGGAGGTACCAGGGACCGTGCAGGCGATGAGATAAGGATTGACCGACGACTGCATGAAGGTGATACCCGCTCCACATACGAAGGAGCCGAGGAGGAATATCAGATAGCTCACAGGCAGCTGCACCGTCTCAGAGAGCGTGATCCATAGCGAGGTGTGCATGAAGAGCAGTGCCGAGAGGATGAAGAGTAGGATACCTCCCGCCAGCATGACCAAGCCCCTGACGATGGTCATCTTGTAGCCATGTCGCTCCACAAAGCGTGCTGAGGTAGGTCCTAGCACCAGGTAAGAGAGGAAAAAGGCGAAGATGAGTAGCGTCGCAAAGCTATTGGTCCAGCCACCTGCGGAGTGCAGATAGGCACTTTTGATAGGAAGTTGAAACTGCTGGTTGATACTCGTGATGAAGCCGATGACGGTCATCATGATCACCATAGTTATAAAGGGCCCGAGATAGTTTGACTTGGTACCTGTCGATGGGGTTGGCATACAAACTTGCTTGTCTAATCCGCTGCAAAGTTATAGAAAAAGAAATCACCAACCACAACTTTCGCTCACAACATGCTGGTAGCAGGGGTCGCGAAAGAGTATTTGTGGTTGATGACTTCCTGTATTTAGCTTAGTAGAGCTACTGTGTATGGTGACGCAGACGCTCTAGCTCTTATCGTCTATTCGTCACGATGCTCACGACGTGGACGGCGCTCACGACGCTCGCCATCATCACGACGCTCACGGCGTGGACGACGCTCGGGCTCTACATAGCCCTCGGGCTTAGGTAGGAGTGCCTTGTGCGAGAGACTAAACTTGCCCGTCTTGGGGTCGATCTCAATGAGCTTGACATCGATCGTGTCGCCCTCCTTGAGACCTGTCTCCTCAATCGTTGCAAAGCGCTTCCAGTCGATCTCGCTGATGTGGAGTAGTCCATCCTTGCCAGGCATAAACTGTACGAAGCAACCGTACGGCATCACTGAGGAGACGGTGCCCTTGTAGACCTCGCCTACCTCTGGGGTAGCGACGATACCACGTACCATAGCCATAGCCGCATCGAGAGACTCCTTGTTAGAGCTACTGATCTCGACGATACCATAGTTGTCCACCTCTTCGATGTTGACCGTGGCGCCACTCTTCTCCTGGATACCCTGGATGATCTTACCGCCTGGGCCAATGACAGCTCCGATGAACTCCTTGCCGATGCGGAGCGTCTCAATGCGTGGTGCATGAGGCTTCATATCAGGACGAGCCTCGGGCTGTGCTTCCTCGATCTTATTTAGGATGTGGAGGCGACCAGCCTTTGCCTGTGCCAAAGCCTTTGCCAAGATTTCATAGCTCAAGCCATCCACCTTGATATCCATCTGCGTAGCGGTGATACCGTCACGCGTACCCGTCACCTTAAAGTCCATATCGCCGAGGTGATCCTCGTCGCCTAGGATGTCGGAGAGGATAGCGTAGTTGGTACCTTTGTTCTCGCTGATGAGACCCATAGCGATACCCGAGACTGGCTTCTTCATCTGGACACCCGCATCACGCAGAGCGAGCGTACCAGCACAAACCGTTGCCATAGAGGAAGAACCGTTGGACTCAAGGATGTCGCTCATCACGCGGATCACATAAGGATAGTCCGCAGGGATCATGCGCTTGAGCGCACGGTGTGCTAGGTTACCGTGACCTATCTCACGACGGCTGATGCCGCGCGAAGCTTTTGCCTCGCCTGTAGAGAAGGGTGGAAAGTTGTAGTGCAGGAGGAAGCGCTCCTTGCCGTAGTTGAGTACATCGTCGACTAGCTTCTCATCACTCTTAGTACCGAGCGTCACCGTAGAGAGAGACTGCGTCTCACCACGTGTGAAGATAGCCGATCCGTGAGGACCTGGTAGGCAGTCCGTCTCGATCCAGATAGGACGTATCTCGTCGGTGCGACGACCATCGAGACGCTTGCCCTCGTCGAGGATCATACGACGCATAGCCGCCTTCTCCATATCGTGGTAGTAGCGGTCTATGATCATGCCCTTCTGCTCGAGCTCCTCTTCGGTAAACTGTGCCTTGAACTCCTCGACGATCGCCTCAAAGGCATCGCCACGAGCATGCTTGTCGGTACCAGCGGTAGCGACCTTGTAGATCTTGTCGTAGAGCTCACGCTGCATACGCTCACGTAGCTCCTCGTCTTGCTCCTCAGCTGGGTACTCACGCTTGGTCATCTTGCCGACAGCCTCCGAGAGCTCTAGCTGAGCCTGGCACTGTACCTTGATAGCCTCGTGAGCTACCTTGATAGCCTCGAGCATCTCCTCCTCCTGGACCTCTTCCATCTCACCCTCGACCATCATAATGTTGTCGAGTGTTGCTGCGACCATCAGGTCAATGTCTGCACGCTCTAGCTGCTCGAAAGTAGGATTGATGACAAACTCACCATCGATGCGTGCTACGCGTACCTCACTGATAGGACCTCCGAAGGGGATGTCAGAGACTGCTAGAGCAGCCGAAGCAGCTAGTCCAGCGAGTGCATCTGGCATATCGACACCGTCAGAGGAGAAGAGGATAATGTTTACATAGACCTCTGCATGGTAGTCATCGGGGAAGAGAGGACGCAGTGCGCGGTCCACTAGTCGGCAAGTTAATATCTCATAGTCTGAGGCGCGTCCCTCACGGCGTGTGAAGCCTCCGGGGAAGCGACCTATGGCTGAAAACTTCTCTTTGTACTCTACCTGCAGTGGCATAAAGTCCACATCGGGCTTAGCCTCCTTGGCAGCTGTTACAGCTGCGAGTAGTACGGTAGAGCCCATGGTGACGGTGACAGCACCGTCGGCTTGCTTGGCAAGCTTGCCCGTCTCGATGGTGATCGTGCGACCATCGGGTAGGGTGATTGTCTTGTTGACCGGATTGATCATAAAAATCGTCTGATTACTTAGTTCTATTGTCTTATACCTCGATAAAATCGTCCAAAGTTACAAAAACTAATGCAGATTGCGACAACTCTGTTTCGACTAATTCTTATTATGGCTGTCCGATAAAAGTTTTTCGGCGGAAGATATGTCTTTTATTCCATCGGACAGCAATAATAAAAATAGCCACGTGAGAGGTCGATTCTCACGTGGCTATTGCTTTTTACAGCGTGTGTGTGCTCTTACGACTAGCGAACTTTGTAGAGCTGGCTACCGATGCGTACGATGTAGGACTGCTCCGTAGGGAGTGTAAGGTCGAACTCTCTATCTGCCTGCTCTGAGCTATAGAGTACTCGTCCTGTCACGTCATACACCTGTACAGAGTCGCCGTTAGGATTGACAATGGTTAGCACGCCTTCGATCATCTTGGCACTAGGTTCCGTCAGGACAAGCTGACTCACAGCTGTAGCCTTGCGAATCTCGTCCATCTTAGAGAATGGGCTCATGATCAAGCCCTTATCATTAGCCTTAACGGCTCTGACGCGATGGTAGAGAGCATCCTGCTGCAGATGAGTGGGTACAGAAACAGTGATTGAAGTACCATCATGGAGAGGCTCGCCAAAGTATGGAGCTAGATAAGACTCACCCTTGTTGAAGTACTGCGTTACCTTGAAGTTGTCCACAAAGAGATACTCAGGCCCCTTGACGGCAAAGAGCGCAATGATGGAGCGCTTGCTACCATTCCTGAGCTGTACAGAGTAGTCTTGCCACTGATTGATGATTGGTCTCTGCGCCTCCTCAGCAACGTAAACGAGGTCTGCCTGCTCATACTTTTCAGTCTCCTCGTTGTAGTTGAAAAGTGCGAGCGCAGCCTGTGGGAACTGATTGCTGGTCAAGTCGTAGGCACCATATAGGCTTACGGATACATTGACCACACCATCTCCGTGCGAGAGGTCTAGCTCGGGAGCTTGCATAGAGGCACTAGCACCATGGTTGATGAACTGCCACCCGTCGAAGCCCACATAGTCCGTACAGGGGGCATACGAGTACATCTCCCAGCCAGGCATGTTGAGATCTGTAGGATATGCCTTAGCATAGCTACCTGTGGGAGGATTGTCGACGCTCCACCCGGTTTCGTTGCCCTCTAGATCCTTGACGCCCGTAAAGTCCTCATCGATCAGTGTAACCTCTGAGCCTGTGTATACTCGTCTGTCATGGTAAGCCATATAGAAGTATCGACCTGCTGATGGTACTTCTGACCACGAGGCGACATAGTGATCTGCAGTCAGATCTGAGACCGTCTGTAGCTCTGGAGCTGAGAGTCCACTGACCTCTTGGTCTACTGAGTGGTAAGACTCTTTATCCCCCTTGACAGCTCGTACATTGTAGTAGTAAGTGTACTGAGGATCCACTCCAGTGACCTTGTAGCTATTGGTGGTCACCTTTTGCCCCGTGAGATAGTCCTTGCGTATCATAGGACGCTGTCCCATCTGATTGGGAGGTACCGTCTCATCGACAGCCATATAGTAGACATCTACGAGATAACTATCAGCGCCCTCGACAGCTGCCCAATTAGCAACAAAGCTATCAGCCGTGAAGTCTGTACAGCCCGTTACCTTAGGAATGGGTAGGAAAGGCTTCATCTTGTACACCTCGACATCGTCTAGGAGCATGTCAAAGTGGTAACCACCCGCATCAGCAATCTCACGGCTCAGAGGCATCACCTGAAAGCCCATGTTGATGATGGTACTATGGCCAGCACCTGCGAAGGCCATCTCATAGGTCTGCCACTCTGTCGATAGGTCCGTAATCTCTGGAGTCAGAGGACGCAGTACGCTCCACTCCCCCTTGTAGACAGGGTTATCACTATCCCGATACCAAGAGGTCTCAGAAGACTCGACAAAGAGCTTTACCTCACAGAGCTTAGGATCGATAGGCTGTGTCACCTTGGCTCTAAAGCGTAGGACGATGATATTGTCACTCGTTAGGTCATCCTCATGTAGCGTGACATCCATCAGATCTAGCGGAGGCGTGTTGAGCTTGGCGGCCTCCTTGCTACCTAGGTGTATCGTGCCACCAGCTGCGTGTGTGGAGCCTTTGCCCTGACACTCCTCGAAGGTTAGACCATCAAATGTACCACCCCAGCCTCGCCAGTGCGTGTACTGAGGATCGATGTTTTGCCAGACACGATACTTGTACGTTCCATCGGGAGCGCAGATAGTACCGACGGTGTCGGGTGCTAGTTCACTACCAGCAGTCATCAGAGAGAAGTCCTCCCTGAGGAAGAGCGTCAGATCGCCTTTTGCCTCTGCGGGAGAAGTAAAGGTAGAGCGAAGCCCAGAGCTTCCTGAGAGCACGGTGATCTCAGTCCCCGCATTACGTGGATT
>URKO01000077.1 GCA_900548415.1 uncultured Porphyromonas sp. | reverse complement strand
ATGTTCATCCCTAGTATTTTCGTGATACTATCGAGGTTGATCTCAGGGAAGATGATCTGCTCTGAGATACCTAGCGTATAGTTACCACGACCATCCAGCTTAGAGTTGATACCCTTGAAGTCACGGATACGTGGGAGAGCGACACGTACGAGACGCTCGAGGAACTCGTACATACGGTCACCACGCAGTGTCACCATGACACCGATAGGCATCTGCTTACGCAGCTTGAAGTTGGATATATCCTTACGTGAGTATGTTGCTACTGCCTTCTGTCCGGTGATCTGTGTGAGCTCATCGATTGCGACGTCGATGATCTTCTTGTCACCTGTAGCCATGCCCAGGCCTTGATTGATGACGATCTTCTCTAGGCGAGGCACCTGCATGCTACTCTTGTAGGCAAAGTGCTTCATCAGATCGGGAGCGATCTGCTCGTTGTATAGCTTCTTAAGATTTACTGTCAGTGCCATAGTTACTTAATTACTTCTCCTGACTTCTTAGCGAAGCGTACTAGCTTACCGTTGTCATCACGGCGACGTCCTATACGCGTTCCCTTGCCAGACTGAGGATCTAGCACATTCAGGTTAGATATATGTATTGGAGCCTCCATGCTGAGAATAGCTCCCTGGGGGTTCTGTGCATTAGGCTTGGTATGCTTAGATACCATGTTAAGCCCCTCGACGATCGCACGCTGCTTCTTGACAAGTACCTTGAGGACACGTCCCGTCTTGCCCTTGTCTTCGCCAGCGTTTACCATGACGATGTCGCCTTTCTTGATATGAAACTTGCTCATCTCTATTCTCTCTATAAGTTAAAGGACCTCAGGAGCTAGAGACACGACCTTCATATTGACGGCACGTAGCTCACGAGCTACTGGTCCGAAGATACGTGTACCACGTAGCTCTCCATTGGGGGTGAGTAGTACGCAGGCGTTGTCATCAAAGCGGATGTAAGAGCCGTCTGTACGACGTATCTCCTTTTTGGTTCTTACGATGAGAGCCTTAGCGACAGTTCCCTTCTTCATATCACTAGAGGGGATGACACTCTTGACAGTCACCACGATGACATCTCCGACCGAAGCATAGCGGCGGCGCGTACCACCGAGTACACGGATACAGAGTACCTCGCGAGCACCACTATTGTCTGCTACATTGAGTCTTGATTCTTGCTGTATCATAGTTTACTTCGCTCTTTCTATAATCTCGGTGAGTCTCCAGCGCTTGGTGCGGCTCAGAGGGCGTGTCTCCATGATGCGGACACGATCACCGACGTTCGTTTCATTCTTCTCGTCATGTGCATAGTACTTCTTAGTCTTGCTGACGAACTTACCATATATAGGGTGCTTCTCTTTGAAGCGCGAGGCTACGGTGATGGTCTTCTCCATCTTATTGCTGGTGACGATCCCGATGCGCTCTTTTCTGTGTTTTCTTTCCATGTGAATATCAGTCTATTCTGCAGGGTTAGTTATTTGTCTCTCGCTCAGCGAGGACAGTTTTGAGACGAGCGATCGTGCGACGCTGCTCTCTAAAAGCTGCAGGATTCTCAGCTGGAGAGACATAGTGGTCTATCCTCTTCTGCTGGTAGGAAGCCTGCTCAGCCTCTATGCGCTCACGGATCTCCTCCGTTGTGAGCTCTTTGATTTCGCTTATCTGCATAGCTGTATAAGGTCTAGCGGATTAAACATTAGGGTTAGCAGCGTCGAAGTCTCGACGTACGACGAACTTTGTCGTGACTGGTAGCTTCTGAGCAGCCAGACGTAGAGCCTCCTTTGCGACTTCGTAAGGTACGCCCTCTACTTCAAAGAGCATACGACCAGGAGTCACTGGAGCGACGAATCCCTCGGGATTACCTTTACCTTTACCCATTCGCACCTCAGCAGGCTTTGCTGTGATTGGCTTGTCGGGGAAGATGCGGCACCAGACCTGTCCTTGACGCTGCATGTAGCGCGTTACTGCGATACGAGCGGCCTCTATCTGACGGCCTGTGATCCACTTACTCTCTAGGCTCTTGATACCAAAAGAACCAAATGCGAGCTGGTTGCCACGCTGTGCATTGCCCTTCATGCGGCCCTTTTGTTGCCTTCTAAATTTAGTCTTCTTAGGTTGTAACATAGCTGTGGTCTTTGATTAGCGATTAGATCTATTGCGTCCTCCACGACGGAATCCACGACGCTCGCCACGAGAGTCACTACCTCGGCGCCCTGCCTGACGGCGTGGCTGTGAGAGATCAGGAGCTAGATCGCGGCGCTCATATACCTCGCCGTTCATGATCCAGACCTTGACACCTATCATACCCACCTTGGTGAGAGCTCCAGTCTGAGCGTAGTCGATGTCAGCACGTAGTGTATGTAGCGGAGTGCGTCCCTCCTTGTATAGCTCTGCACGAGCCATCTCAGCATTGTTGAGACGACCAGAGAGTTGTATCTTGATACCCTCAGCACCAGCGCGCATAGCGTTTGCGATAGCCATCTTGACGGTACGTCGGTATGACATACGTCCCTCTAGCTTGCGTGCTATATCGTTGGCTACGATGACGGCATCGACCTCTGGCTTGCGCACCTCGTAGATATTGATCTGTATGTTGTCAGCCTTAGTAACCTTTTTGAGCTCAGCCTTGAGGTTCTCCACGTTTTGACCACCCTTACCGACGATCATGCCTGGACGAGCGGTGCATATTGTTATGGTTATGACCTTGAGGGCGCGCTCTATGATGATCCGGCTTACGAGAGCACCAGATAGTCTTGTGTTCAGGTACTTTCTGATACGGTCATCCTCTACTAGGGTATCGCCATAGTTGCGACCACCATACCAGTTAGAGTCCCAACCACGTATGTAGCCGAGTCTGTTTGCTATTGGATTAATTTTCTGTCCCATGTCAGTTACTTAGCTACGTTATTAACTATTTGGTCGACCCACACGGTGATGTGATTCGAACGCTTACGGATTCTGTAGCCACGGCCTTGTGGGGCTGGGCGTAGACGCTTGAGCGTGACGCCCTCGTCTACATAAACCTTGGAGACGTAGAGCTCACCCTCATCAGCCTTACGGCCGTTGAGCTGCTCCCAGTTAGAGACAGCGCTACGTATGAGTTGCTCAACACGCTGAGCAGCTACACGGCGAGAGCTAAATCTCAGGGTAGCCATCGCGCGCTCTACCTCCATGCCTCTTATATTGTCGACGACTAGACGCATCTTGCGGGGAGATGTGGGCACGTTGCGTAGTCTAGCTACAGCGGCCTGTGTCACAGTCTCCTGAGCCGTCGTCTCTATTGTATCTTGATTATTGGCACTCATGTGTGATAATTACTTTGATTCGATTTATTACAGGGTGCTAACTAGCGGTTGCCAGAGTGACCACGGAAGGTACGCGTAGGAGCGAACTCTCCGAGCTTGTGACCTACCATATTCTCTGTAACAAATACAGGTATAAAACTCTTGCCATTGTGTACGGCGATCGTATGTCCCACGAAGTCTGGAGAAATCATTGAGGCGCGAGACCAAGTCTTGATGACTGATTTCTTGCCACTTTCATTCATAGCCAAAACTTTCTTTTCGAGCTTGACGCTGATAAATGGCCCTTTCTTAAGTGAACGACTCATGTGTTTAGTTCTTGCTTAAATGATACAATGATTACTTCTTACGCTTGGCTCTCTCGATGATGTACTTAGAGGAGTGCTTCTTAGGAGCTCTCGTCTTAAGACCCTTAGAGTATAGACCCGTACGTGAGCGTGGGTGTCCTCCAGAGGCACGACCTTCACCACCACCCATTGGGTGATCGACAGGGTTCATAGCCACACCGCGTACTCGTGGTCTGCGACCTAGCCAGCGTGTACGGCCAGCCTTGCCTGATCTCTCGAGTGCGTGGTCAGAGTTACCGACACTACCTATCGTAGCTTTGCATGCAGCGAGGATACGGCGAGTCTCTCCACTAGGCATACGTAGTACGACATAATTATCTTCACGAGCTACCAGCTGTGCGAAGGCACCAGCACTACGTACCAGCTTACCACCCTGACCAGGGCGTAGCTCCACGTTGTGCACGATCATACCGACAGGTACCTTAGCTAGTGGTAGTGCGTTACCTACCTCAGGTGTTGCGTTTTCACCTGACATCACTTGCTGGCCTACAGTCAGTCCGTTAGGAGCGATGATATAGCTCTTAGCTCCATCGGCATAGTATAGGAGTGCGATGCGAGATGATCTGTTTGGATCATACTCGATACTCTTGACTGTAGCGGGGATGCCATCCTTCGTTCTCTTGAAGTCGATGAGACGATACTTACGCTTGTGACCACCACCTACGTTGCGTATGGTCATCTTACCAGTATTGTTACGACCACCCGATTTACGAGCTCCAACTACAAGAGACTTCTCTGGTGCACTGGCAGTGATGGCGTCAAATGCACCAATAGTTTTGTGTCTTTGCCCCGGCGTTGCGGGCTTTAGTTTACGGATTCCCATTGCTTATATATTGCTAAAGAAATCGATTGTATCCTCACCCTGGAGCGTTATGAAAGCCTTCTTGAAGGCTGGCTTACGACCCGTGATGACACCCGACTTGGTATAGCGACTAGAGCGCTTACCATCGTAGCGACAGGTGTTGACACTATCGACCTTGACGTTGTACATCTTCTCGACAGCATTACGTATCTCAATCTTGTTGGCAGTGGGAGCGACTAAAAAAGCGTACCGCTGCTGATTGCTCTCAGTGATTGCTGTCATCTTCTCTGAGATGATTGGTTTGATTATGATTCCCATATCAATGCTCTACTAGTGTGTTTCGACTTAAAACATCTCATTGACCTGTGCTAGAGCATCCTCTGTGAAGACTATCTTGCGACAATCCAGCACACAATAAGTATTGAGATCTTGAGCACGTATGATGCTGACACCTGGGATGTTGCGAGCACTGAGTGCTACCGTATCCTCTATCTGTGAGACCACGTAGAGAGTCTTCTGACCATCTACGTTGAGTGCCTTTGCCATGCTCACAAAAGACTTGGTCTTGGGAGCCTCAAAAGAGAGCTGATCCAGTACCATGATCTGATTATCCTGAGCCTTGTAGGTGAGGGCACTGCGACGTGCTAGCTGGCGGAGCTTCTTGTTGAGCTTGAAGCTGTAGCTACGTGGGCGAGGTCCGAAGACGCGCGCACCACCACGTAGGATGTTAGAGTTGATATCACCACGACGTGCGCCACCCGTACCCTTCTGGCGGAATAGCTTGCGTGTAGATCCACTCATCTCACTACGCTCCTTGGTTTTGTGCGTACCCTGACGCTGATTAGCGCGGTACTGCTTGACGGTTAGATAGATAGCGTGATCATTGGGCTCTATGCCAAAGACGGAGCTCTCCAAGGCTATCTTACGTCCCGTATCTTCACCTTGTATATTGTAGATTGATAGTTCCATTACTTCTCTATTGCTATGATTGAACCCTTAGCTCCAGGCACGCTACCCTTGAGTACGAGGATATTATGCTCGGGCATTACTTTGATCACCTCGAGGTTTTGTACCGTGACGCGCTTATTGCCCATCTGTCCAGCCATGCGTGTACCCTTAAAGACCTTTGCAGGGTAAGAGCAGGCACCGACAGCACCGGGTGCACGTAGACGGTCATCCTGACCGTGTGTCGACTGACCGACACCGCCGAATCCGTGACGCTTGACTACACCTTGGAATCCCTTACCCTTGCTCGTCCCGTGCACATCCACATAGTGGGTGTCGTTGAAGAGCTCTACGGTGATCTCATCACCGAGCTTGTAATCTGATCCAAAGCCCATGAACTCGGCCAAGTGGCGCTTGTTAGTTACTCCAGCTGCCTTGAAGTGTCCCTGCAGTGGGCGTGTCGTATGCTTGTCTTTAGCATCCTGAAAGCCCAGCTGGATCGCTTCATACCCATCGCGGTCAGCAGTCTTTACTTGAGTCACTACACAAGGACCTACTTCGATGACAGTGCATGGCACATTAACGCCCTCGGCACTGAATACGGAAGTCATTCCGATTTTCTTTCCTAATAATCCTGGCATTTCTGTAGTTGATTACTCTGGTTAATACTTAATTTCGATGTCTACGCCACTGGGCATCTCCAGCTTCATCAGCGCATCAATCGTAGGTGCTGAGGCATTGTAGATGTCGATCAGACGCTTGTGAGCATTTAGCTCAAACTGCTCACGGCTCTTCTTATTGACGAAGGTGGAGCGGTTCACCGTAAAAATACGCTTATGCGTGGGCAGTGGT
>URKO01000076.1 GCA_900548415.1 uncultured Porphyromonas sp. | reverse complement strand
TCCAGCGAGTGCTGCGCATTCCCACCGAACTGATGCCGGAAAAGCTCGATGCGACCGACGGCTTGGCGGTCGCCTACTGTCACTTCCTGCAAACCTCTAATGCGGTGGCTACGTCCAACGAGAGTGCCAAGAGCTGGAAGGAGTTTATCAAAGCCAACCCCAACAAAGTGCACGGACTCTAAGCGAAACAGAACCATAACAACAGAACCTATGACCTCCATCCGCAAACTACTCATACTCCTCTGCTGCTACCTCTGTGGCGCACTGCTTCTATCAGCGCAACAAGAGACAAAGCAGGCACTTCCCCTCGGCATCTGGGAGGGCACCCTGCAAGTCTCAGGCACGGAGCTACCGCTCCGCTTCAACATCTTTAGAGATAAACAAGAGACTGTCTGCTGCACGATGGATAGTCCGTCGCAGATGGCGACTGGTATCGAAGCAACGATCGAGCTTGCCGAGGGCGTCGTCATCACCATTCCGAATCTATACATTCGCTACGAGGGGAAGCTAACGAGTAGCGACACCATCGTGGGAACCTTCGCTCAGGGCGGTATGTCGCTACCGCTCACACTCGTACGAGCCAGTAAGCCCGCCAAGGCTGATCGTCCGCAGACGCCACAGCCCCCCTACCCCTACGAGACGGAGGAGGTGACCTTTTACAACGGCTCGGCACCGCTCCACGGCACGCTCACCTACCCTGTCGGGCATCAGGCGGGGAGCCGTGTGGGGCAGGTCGTGCTCTTTGTCTCTGGCTCGGGCATACAGGATCGTGATGAGACTCTTGCGGAGCATAAGCCCTTTGCCGTGCTGGCGGACTACTTGGCGCGGCATGGCGTAGCGACGCTGCGCTACGACGATCGTGGCTATCACGACGATATAGACTCGGTCAGTGTCGCCGAGGCGACTACTGCAACGCTAGCGGACGATGCAGCAGCAGCGGTCCACTACCTACGCAGTCGTAAGGCTTTCGACAAGGTGGGCGTGCTAGGTCATAGCGAGGGCGGTACCATCGCCTTCATGCTGGCAGCTCGAGGCGTCCCTGACTTCATCATTAGCTTAGCGGGTAGCACGCTGCCTGGCAAGGAGGTTTTGCAAGACCAGATGGACCTGGCCCTTACTCGGGCAGAGGTGCCAGAAGAGCTTCGAGCAGAGTATCTGCGAGCAGCTGTGGCGACCTTTGACCAAGCTGCTCAGAGCGACCTGCGTGGCGAGGCTTTGGTCACCAAGGTGCTGTCGGAGGGACATTACCAGCTTCCTATCGGATTGGTCTTGGATCTCAAGAAGGTTGCCGATGGGCTAAACCCTTGGCTTATCTACTTCACGCAATACGATCCGAAGGGGGATATAGCGCAGACGCACTGCCCTGTGCTGGCACTCAACGGTTCGCTAGACCAACAGGTGCTGGCGGACAAGCATCTGCCCGTCATCGAGCAGAGTCTCCCGACGGGGACACCACGGCAAGTGCGCAAGCTGGAGGGGCTGAACCACCTCTTCCAGCATGCGACGACAGGAGCCGTGAGCGAATACTATCAGATCAGCGAGACGATCGCTCCCGAGGTACTGGAGCTGATCGCCGAGTGGATCACCAAACTAACTAAATAGAGACTGTTGCAAAAGTCGACAATTTCAAATAAGGACTAAATCAATGAGTAAGATCAAGACTCCACAGAGCGGTGAGACGGGGCAGCTCTCGTGGCTATACGACCCCAAGGAGCAGTCGCTCACACTATCGGGTGCGGGTGCTATACCCGACTACCCTATTGGAGAAACCCCATGGCGGGAGTTCAGAGATGAGATCAAGTCAATCGTGCTAGAGGAGGGGGTGACCCGTATCGGTGACTACGCCTTCTATAACTGCAAGGCACTCACGAGCGTTGAGATACCCGAGGGGGTGACGCAGATCGGAGAGAGTGCTTTCGCCTGCTGCCAGAGCCTAAAGGCTGTGACGATCCCAGGGAGCGTCACGGAGATTGGCGAGGGCGCTTTTGAGTCTTGTGACAGTATGAAGACGCTAGAGCTGACTTCGGGGTTGAAGCGTGTGGGTGCCTTTGCTTTTAGCGAGTGCTTCTCACTTAGGGCGCTCGACCTGCCTGACACGGTGGAGCGGATCGAGCGTAGTGCTTTTACGGGTACGGCGCTCAAAAAGTTGGTCATCCCCAGCAATGTGCAGGAGATCGGCGACAACGCCTTCAATGGGTGCATCAGGCTCAGCAAGCTGAAGCTCTCGGAGGGCATCCGGGTGATTGAGGAGATGGCTTTTAGCAATTGTAGCGACCTCACAAAGGTGCTCATCCCCGCCTCGGTAGAGCGTCTAGGCGATGGGGTCTTTGCGGACTGTCTAGCTATGACGCGGATCGCCGTTGCCCCTGAGAGTGAGCACTTTGTCGTAGAGGACAACATCCTATATAGCAAGGACATGAGTACACTGCTACACTATCCGGCGGGTAAGGAGGAGCAGGAGTTTACACTGCCTGAGGAGGTGCGCAAGATTGCGGGTCTAGCCTTTGCGAGCAACTACTTTCTCACGGACGTAACGCTCGGAGATTATCTAGAGGAGATTGGGTCGTATGCTTTCGCCCGCTGCTCTTGTCTCACCTACATGTATCTGCCACCGCAGACGACGCGTCTCGGGGTCTCCCCCTTTCACGACTGTACGATGCTCCTCGAGATTGAGGTCGATCCGAGCAACCCTTGCTACTCCTCGATCGATGGCGTCCTATATAATAAGGAGCAGACGCAGCTCATTCAGTACCCCGCAGGGAGGTATGAGGACTTCTACAAAGTTCCCGACACGGTGCAAGAGATCGCTGAATACGCTTGCTACGACGCCCAGGACCTCGAAGTCCTGAAGATACCCGCCGGGGCACGTAAGATCGGGGACATGGCGTTTGCCTTCTGCGATAAGCTCCGCGATGTGGAGATCCGTGTGGCCGACCCCGCACAGATAGAGGTCGGTATGATGGCTTTCTTTAGTGTGGCTGGTACGCCCCGCACGCTTCGTGTGCCGCAGGGGAGCCGCAAGCTCTACGAGAAGAGCGAGCAGTGGCAAGACCTCGCCCAAAAGATCGTCGAGCAAGAGGCGAAGAGGTAGACCTTAGAGGTCAGAGATTAGAGGTTAGAGGCTAGAGGTTAGAGGTTAGAAATTAGAGCTAATCGGAGTGGATCGGAGCTAGGGACACTAGTGCCTCTAGCCAACAGCCAACAGCCAACAGCCAACCTTGGCTTCGCTTCAGATATTTGAGTACCTTTGCATAAATACTGTATGATGCCCTTTGTATAGTCTTTGATACGGGCTAGGTGGGGGCGCATACTGTTGCTTGACTTCTTTTATCTGTTGTAACCATAACACAGCCTGAACATTTCACCGCTAAGACTCACGCTCGCCTATGTCGCATCACACACCTCGTCCACGGCGCCGATCGCTACTCCCCTCCTCTAGGATTATTGCGATCGTCTGTATCGCCCTACCACTCTTCCTGCTGGGATCTATCGCTCTCCTCGAGGTGGGCAAGTGCCACCTAGAGCAGTCGGTACGCGAGGAGATGACCTTCACCGTCTTACTAGACCCTGAGACCACTACACAGGATAGCATACGACTGATGCAGCAGGTGAGTCAGGCTCCATACGTCAAGGATGTGACCTACATAACACCCGAAGATGCTGCACGACAGCTCCAGGAGGAGATAGGCGAAGATCCCGTGGCGGTCCTCGGCTTTAACCCCCTACAGCCCTCGCTAGAGGTGCATCTCAAGTCACAGTACGCCGTAGCCGATAGCATGGCGCAGATAGAGAGCGACTTCGCCTCGTGGGGCAACGTGCAGACGATGAGTTACCGTGGAGATATGCTCCAGATGATCGATGAGAATATGCAGCATCTCTCCACAATCTTACTGATCGTCTCGCTGATCCTGCTGATCATCGCTATCATACAGGTCAATAGTATGACCCACATTATGATCTACAGCCGGCGCTTCCTGATCCGCTCCATGACGCTACTGGGTGCTAAGCCGAGCTTGATCCGTAAGCCTTTTACCACTTACAGTATCTTCAACGGTCTGTGGGGAGGCTTGCTGGCGGTCTGTATGCTCCTAGGCACGCTCTGCTATATGACACAGCGCAATCCGCTACTCATCGAGAGCTACCTCAGCTATGGCGAGGTGGCGATCATCCTCGGGGGGATCATCTGCCTCGGCATCTTGCTCTCGTGGATCACCGCCTCGATATCGACGAGTAAATATATTCGTATGGATGGCGGACGTATCGTCATGGCTTAGTCATTATCTCATACATCACAACTTATCAATTATGGTATTTGGCAAGAAGAACTATATCCTCCTAGCGATCTCCGTGGGGATCATCATCTTGGGTCTCCTCTTGATGTCGGGGGGAGGTAGTGCAGACAATCCAGAGTTTACGGCTGACATCTTTAGCACACGTCGCATCGTTGTAGCACCTATCGTCACGCTGGTCGGCTTCCTCCTAATCATCTACGCTATCATGGCTAAGCCCAAAAGCCCCAACAAAAGCAAAGACAAGGGTAGCAATACTACACCACAGAACAAGTAAACCTCTTGTGCCGAAACGCTTAAGATGACGCTACTCGAATCCATTATTCTAGCCATCGTAGAGGGGCTGACGGAGTTTCTCCCAGTCAGCTCTACGGGACACATGATCCTCACGCAGGGTATACTTGGTATGGAGAGTACCCCTTTCCTACGAGCCTTTACGGTGATGATCCAGTTTGGTGCGATCCTATCGGTCGTGGTGCTGTACTACAAGCGATTCTTCACCTTTCGGGTGGAGGAGAGCGCACGACAGCTACCTCAGCGGTGGCAGTGGGTAGGACGCTTCTCCTTTTATATCAAGCTCCTCGTCGGGCTGATCCCCGCAGCGGTCATTGGATTACTACTAGAGGAGCAGATAGACAAGCTCCTGGACAATGTCTACGTAGTCGCCACGATGCTCTTCTTGGGTGGCATCTTTATGCTCTTCATCGATCGCATTTGGCCAGCTACAAAACAGACGGTGGAGCGTCCGTCGTATCGCAATGCTTTCGTCATCGGTTGCTTTCAGACCATCGCTATGATCCCGGGCGTGTCACGCTCTATGGCGACGATCGTAGGTGGACTGCAACAGCGACTCACGAGACGCGCAGCGACCGAGTTCTCCTTCTTCCTAGCGGTGCCGACGATGCTCGGTGCTACCCTGCTCAAGGGGTACAAGCTCCTCTCCGATCCCATCTCTAGTCAGATGCTTCAGGAAAACTGGGTGGCACTACTCGTGGGCAACGTGGTTGCCTTCGTGGTGGCACTGCTGGCGATTAGGTTCTTTATCAACTATGTGACCCGCTACGGCTTCAAGCTCTTTGGCTACTACCGTATTGTGGTCGGTCTACTGGTACTCATCCTACTACTCTGCGGAGTGCCTCTAGCGATGCACTAAGATGAATCAGGAAGTCTCCTCCAAGCTCTACACACCTGCCGACCTACAGGCTCATCGCCCCCTCACGCTACGTTCGGGAGCGATCATACCCTTGGACAAGCCGTTGGGGTGGACCTCCTTTGACGTGGTCAATAAGGTGCGCATCATGGTGCGCAAGGTGACAGGCGTCAAGCGCATCAAGGTGGGACACGCTGGGACGCTCGACCCGCAGGCGACGGGCGTGCTGGTGCTCTGCACAGGGCGTGCTACGAAGCTCATCGAGCAGCTGATGGACCACGACAAAGAGTACCGCGCCACGCTACAGCTCGGAGCCACCACACCCTCCTTCGACAGCGAGCACGAGATCGACGCAACCTATCCCTACGAACATATCACGGAGGAGATGGTGCAGAGTGCCTTGCGCCAGTTCACGGGAGAGATCGATCAGCGACCTCCCACCTTCTCAGCAGTCAAGGTAGGGGGCATACGCGCCTACGACCTAGCTCGTCAGGGGCAGGAGGTAGAGCTAGCACACAAGCGCATCACCATTCACGAGCTGGAGCTACTCAGCTTCACGCCCCCCACCCTACAGCTACGCATCGTCTGTAGCAGAGGCACCTACATTCGTTCGCTGGCACGCGACCTCGGCACGGCTCTCGACTCGGGAGCTTATCTCACCCAGCTGGTGCGGACACGCTCTGGCGAAGTGTCACAGGCAGACTGCTTTAGCCTCGACCAGCTAGACAAACTGCTCGCCCTAAGATCGGAAGAGCGTCGTGTAGGGAAAGAGTGTAGATCTCGGTGGTCGCCGTATCATTAAAAAAAAAAAAAAAA
>URKO01000075.1 GCA_900548415.1 uncultured Porphyromonas sp. | reverse complement strand
GGCCTGTGATGCGGTAGAAGTATTGGACGGAGAGCACCTTAAAGATGTTGCTCAGTCCGGCCGATAGCTCTAGGTGTAGGTCGTTGCGCATAGGCTCAGCGTAGGTGGGTAGGAGGATTTGCCCAGGGCGCGGGGTGATGTGTCGTGGTGATGTGTCGCCCCAGTAACCGTGTATGCCGACGAGCTCTCGCAGTCCGAGACGCTTGACGAGCGGGATGCGGTTGAAGAGCATACCCTCCATACGATAGAGGAGCTTGAAGTCGAGGTATTTGTCGGCGATGAACTCTAGTGGCTGTATGGTCTGGAAGGCATCGGGGACGAGTAGCCAGGCACGATTGCCGTAGGGTGTGAAGAGCTGAGACTGTGGCGTATTGCCTAGTGCGATGCCGCTCTGGAGGGTTATGTCGAGTGCGCCAAATATGCTGAGATAGAGTCTCTGGTGGTAGGCGAGATGGAGCGCGCCGTGAGTCTGGTCGTTGCCCCATAGACCTCGTGGGTAGATTGACCCAGAGAGTGTAAAGGTGGGCTTGTAGATGTCTGCCGAGACTATGCTACCAGGCTTGCGTCCTGAGTAGGGGGTGCGTCCAGGTGTCCAGCTGAGCGAGGCCCCGATCTCGGTCTGTCGTAGCTCCTCGACTTCGTACTGCTTGCCCTCAGCATCGAGCGTGTAGTAGTGGAGCGTGCCTGTGGGTCGCTGGCGCTGGTAGTCGACCCATATATTGGAGTATAGGCTAGGCGACCAGTCGATCTCGTGCGAAGCCTCTATATCTAGTCCGTAGTAGCGCCGTGTGATGGTGTAGGTGCCAAAGATAGAGGCGATGCCATCTTTGTAAAGTCCGTAGCTCTCCTCCCCAGGGAAGAAGAGGTCGTTGCGTATGGAGAGCGCAAAGTTGTTTCGAGGGTAGGTATGGGGGTGCAGCTCTTTTGGCTTAGTAGCATAGGTGAGACGAGCGTAGTATTTCCACTTTTTGTCCTTAAAGCCGTAGGTAACATATCCCTCGGCAAAGAGCTGGTTGTGCAGTCTGGCCGTGGTCATACCACCGAGTCGCAGCCGTACGCCCTCGATCAGGTTGGCACTGATGAGGGTCTCTAGGGGACCTAGATCTACGTAGACTCGCTCGCGGTGTAGTGGCTCAGCGGGTATCGGGATAAAGCCTACGGAAGCCATCCTGGCGCATAGCGAAAAGAACTTGTACCCAGGGTCGTGGAGGATATAGTCGACGAGCTGTGTGGCGCGCTGCTCGGTGGAGTCGATCGGCTCGGGACGAACGACCAGACCGTAGTCGTCTATGACGCGTGTCATGAGCTGCTGGAGCGTGTCGGCGGGGAGGAGGAGACGAGGATCGAGCACCTCTGGTCGTAGTGCTGTAGCACCTGTCTCGTAGTGGCTGTAGAGGGAGGTGACGCGAGCTAAGGCGGAGATGTCTAGTCGCTTGGAGATGCGAAAGAGTGCATCGAGGCGCTGTCGCTGGGGAAGCCATAGGGTGTCGGGCCGTCCGTCTGGTCGTGTGATGCTCTGAGGGGCATAGTCGATAGTGATCTCTAGGCGGTCTATCCAGTTGACATTGGCGGTTGTGGGGAGGCGCATCTCTACTCGGTGGATGCTGTAGTCCACGGTGTCTATCAGTAGCGTACCCGAAAAGCCTGCGTCACGCATCTCTATCGGTACGAACTGTATCTGATAGCAGGGATTGCCCGAAGCGTCTGGGATGGTGTCTCGTAGATAGTACTTGTAGAAGGTTATGCCGAGCTGCGAGTGCAGGGGGCCGATGATCTCTCTAGAGAGTAGTGGCAGATCGTTGTCGTAGATGTCTACGGGAGCTAGGAGGGCATCTATATTGCTCGATAGCAGTCCCTCGTCAACGATCTGCTCGACCCCACTGTGTCGTGTGCCGAGGAGTAGCGGGTTCTCCGGGTGTCCACCTTGCTGTGCGTAGACGAGATGTCGCTCACGCAGGGAGAAGGGGAGGATGGGTGTCCTAGCGAGGGCAGAGCTATCAACGAAGCTCTTCATGCGCCACTTGGGGATGCCCCAGTAACCTTTGCCTCGTGTGATGTCGCCCTGAGCGAGGAGGGTCTTCTGGTAGAGTTGGTAGGAGTAGTCGGGTAGGGCGGATAGGTGGTTGCGCTCCTTGTGCTGCATCACCTGGCGCATGATGGTTACGGCGGGATTGCCCTTGCGTCGGTAGCGCTCTTTCTTGGGCTTGACGACGACCGTCTCTATGTCTGTCGCTTTTCGTGAGAGCGGGATGCGTCCTAATTCGTAGTCTTGGTATTTGTCCAAACGCAATGTCCGTCCCTCATAGCCTATACAGCTGATCTGTAGCACGATGGTGTCTTGCGCGATCTCTTCGTATCGTAGCTTGATGGTGAAGGCTCCCTTGTCATCGCTGGCTGTGCCAGTGATGCTCTGGCGTGTCTGAGTAGAGATAGAGGCGTAGGGAACTGCCTCTCCAGTCTGCCGGTCGTATAGGATACCCGAGATGGTGGTGCTACTAACGATCTGTGCGGGGAGCAGGGTGGGGAGTAGGCACAGGAAGCTCCAGAGCAGGATGAGGTAGCTACGCTTGACTGGCATGAGCGGGTTACTTAGTCAGCTTGCGACGCAGGCGAGCCGTGGGGAGTCCGAGCTGCTGTCGATACTTAGCCGTGGTGCGGCGCGCTATGTCGTAGCCTTGCTGTGAGAGCGCCTCCGTGAGTTGGTCGTCTGTGAGTGGCTGGCGTGGATCTTCCCCGTCGATGATCTGCTTGAGGCAATCTTTGATCACTTTGGTGGAGCCGTCACTACCATCCTTGGCCTGCATGCTTTCGCTAAAGAAGAACTTGACGGGGTAGATGCCCCACTGGCACTGCACGTACTTGCTATTGCTGACACGTGATATGGTGCTGATGTCTAGTCGGGCTAGCTCGGCAACGTCTTTGAGGATCATGGGGCGCAGGTCTACGATGTCACCTGAGAGGAAGAAGTCTCGCTGTAGCGTCATGATGATGGTCATGGTCGTGCGGAGGGTGTCGTAGCGCTGCTGCAGAGCGGAGATAAACCACTCGGCGTCCTTGACACGATCACGAGTGTACTGTATGGTCTCCTTGAGCTTAGCGCGCTCGCTGGTTGAGGCATCACGGTAGTCGGCGATCATCTGCTTGTAGCTTGGCGATACGGTCAGGGCGGGTATCTCGCGCTGGTCGGTGAGGGTCAGGGTGAGCTCGCCCTCATGCTCGGTGATGATGAAGTCTGGCGTCACCTTCGAGAGAAGGGTCTCTGCAGAGGAGTCAAAGCCGTTGCCCGGCTTGGGCGAGAGCTGGTGAATGAGTGTCGAGACCTCTTCGAGTTGCTTCTGATCAAAGCCTCGCTTGGTGAGTCGCTCGAATCGCTTGTAAGCAAAGTCATCGAAGTAGCGAGAGACGATCTTCTCCGCATTGACGACGGTCTCGCTCTGCTCCATGCGGTGCAGTTGCAAGAGTAAGCACTCTTGTAGCGTCCTGGCACCAACGCCTGGAGGGTCTAAGCTCTGAATGATCTGAAGCAGCTCGGTGAGCTCCTGCTCGGAGGCATCGACGCCCTCTTTGAGGAGCAGATCCTGAGCGATGAGTGGTAGCGAGCGGTCTAGGTAACCGTCCTCACGGAGGTTACCTACTATATAAGGTACGAGTAACTGCTGCCGCTCGGTGAGCTCTAGGGTGGAGAGCTGGTTGTCGAGGTAGTCCGTGAGGGAGAGTCCGTGAGCGGCAAAGGGTATCTCCTCGCGCTGCTGCTCTCTCTCGGCGATCATCCTCAGCCGATAAGCTGGGATCTCGTCGTCATTGCCAAACTCGTTGCGCGCTTCGAGCCGATCTTGGTCGGACTGGCTTAGGGAAGAGTCTACTTGCTCGTTGGTTGCGTTGCTTTCATTGGAATCGTCACGAGCCGTATAGCCCTCTTCGAGAGCCGGGTTGCGCTCGATCTCAGCACTGATGCGTTGCTCCAGCTCGGTGACAGGTAGCTCCAGCAGTTGTATCTGCTGTATCTGCCGGGCGGTGAGGGTCTGTCGCTGCTCTAGTTGCTGTTGCTGGCGATTCTTTAGCATAGCTCCGCAATGGACGAGAGATGGTGCGAGTTAGAGCCTTTGATCAGGATAAAGCTGTGCTGCGGTTGGTGTCTGGTGAAGTATTGCTTGAGAGCTGTCGCCGAGGGGAAGAAGATAAAGTGCTCGCTCCCGTAGCGAGCCTGCAGGGCGAAGAAGTTGGGCCCGCAGAAGTAGGTGACCATCTTAGGATAGCGTAGGAGGTAGCTCTGTATCTGTCTGATGACGGTGATATGCTCGCTCTCGGCAGCATCGCCTAGCTCGTTCATATCGCCGAGGATAAGCATGCGGTTGAGTCCCTGCGAGTCCATCGTGAAGTAGCTGCTGAGTGCCACCTCCATACTAGAGGGGTTGGCGTTGTAGCAGTCGAGGATGACACGGTTGCCCTGCGCCGTCGGGGGAAGGACTTGCGACCGCTCATTGTGTGGCTGGTAGTTGGTCACAGCCTCATTGATCGTCTTAGGATCTAGACCGAAGTATAGCCCCACGGTGATGGCTGCCAGGATGTTGTTGAGGTTGTAGTCGCCGACTAGCTTTGTCGCTAGCTGGTAGCTCTCGCCAGTCTCCTGGTCACGCCACTCTATCTTGAGCAGTCCAGACTCATCAGTGGGGAGTACGGAGCCCGTGATGCGTGGTGACGCAGTGCCATTGTAGTAGACCGTGGGCAGCCCATTGAGGTTGCTGATGAGCGTCTTGTCCTCGCCATTGCAGAAGGCTTGTCCGTCATGCTCTCGCAGATAAGCGTACAGCTCGCTCTTAGCCTTGATGACCCCCTCGGGCGTGCCAAAGCCTGAGAGATGAGCCCGCCCTACATTCGTAATGATACCGTACTGCGGCTGAGCCAGCTTGCAGAGCGAAGCTATGTCTCCGATGTGCGAAGCGCCTAGCTCGACGATGACAAACTGATGCTCGGGACGAACTTGTAGTAGGGTTAGCGGGACGCCTATCTCGTTATTGTAGTTGCCCTGCGTGGCATGCACCCGATACTTGGCGGACAAGACCGCAGCGACCAGCTCCTTGGTGGTCGTCTTGCCATTGGTCCCTGTGATCGCTATGAAGGTCGCCTCAGACTTCGCCCTATGTAGGAGCGCCAGCTCGTGGAGTGCCTCAAAGCCTCCATCTCTATAATAGATAAGTCGCTCCCGGAGGGCGGCGTCAGACTCCTCGACCTCATCTATATAGCTAAGGTCGTCAACGAGTGCATACTTGCAGCCCTGCTTGAGTGCATCCACCGCAAAGCGATTGCCATCGAAGTGCGCGCCTCGTAGCGATACGAAGAGTGAGTCGGGACGCAGATGTCTCGTGTCGGTGCAGATACCATCACTCTGGAGGAGTAAGTCGTAGATATGATTGATGTCAGCTGATTGTCGCATAGTAAGAGGGTAGGAGATAGCTAATTAGTCAAAAGTCAAAGGCATGCCACTGGGTACGTAGTCGGATACATCCAGATTCCAGCTCAGCAGCTCCCGTACCATAGAGCTAGAGATGTGGAGCAGCCCTTGCGCCCCAAAGAGTAGTACCGTCATAGGCCCCTGCAGATGGTCATTAATCTGGGAGATACTCTGCTCGTACTCGAAGTCGCTCGTGGAGCGTACGCCACGTATGAGAAACTGTGCGCCGCACTGCTTCGCCGCCTCGATGGTCATACCGCTATAACTCACGACACGGACACGCGGCTCCTGCGCATAGACGGTCTCTATCTGTAGAGCGCGCTGCTCGGAGGTGAAGAATGGCTTTTTCGTCGGGTGCGTGCCGATACCTATGACCACCTCGTCGAAAATCTTGAGAGCACGCGCCACAATGTCCGCATGCCCTAGTGTAAAGGGATCAAAGGAACCCGCAAAGAATCCGATACGCTTCATATCTGTCTGCTAAGCTAGCTGGGGAGACTTAGACGATCTCCTCGTCGATGACTAGGTTGTCGATGATAAAGTCTTGACGGTCGGGCGTGTTCTTGCCCATGTAGAAGTGTAGCATCCGCTTGAGATTGTCCTCCTTGCGCAGCGACACCTGACGGAGCTTGATGTTTTCCTCCGTGATCAGCTCCTTAAACTCGTTGGCACTGATCTCGCCCAAACCCTTGAAGCGGGTGATCTGAGCCGAAGCTCCCATCCGCTCGACAGCCGCATTGAGCTCCTGATCACTGTAGCAGTAGGCTGAGGCCTCCGTCTCAGACGCTGGCTCGATGGTCGCCTTCTTGCCGCCTTTCTTCTTGCCCGCAGAGGCAACACGTGC
>URKO01000074.1 GCA_900548415.1 uncultured Porphyromonas sp. | reverse complement strand
ATAGAGACTAGAGGTTAGAAGTTAGAGATTAGAAGTTAGAGATTAGGGATCCGATCACTCTGATAGCTCCGATGGTTCCGATAGCTAACAGCCAACAGCTAACAGCCAACAGCCAATCCATGGCTGACACCTTATTATATACAGTGAACTCAACCTCCCTATGAGAGACTGTTGACTTTTGAAACAGTCTCAATGGAGGAAATCGTAAATCCCCAGGTAGAGATCTCTGATTATCCAGTGAGGCGCAGGAAAATTCTTCGGACTTATGATTTCATTCCTCCGAAGTTTCATTTCATTCTTCCGAAGTTTTATTTTGCGCCTACGTGGAGAATTTTTGCTTTCCAGCTAGCTGTTTGGGTTTCCCCACGTGAGAAGTTTTACCCTCTCGCACAGCAGCATCGCTTCTCTAGAAAGCGTCATTGATACACTCCAGAGGCCTTCGCTCTAACCCGCTCGCTATCAGCTTAAACCGGAAAGCTCTCTTTCGGCGTTTCCGCTTTTGGCTGTGTTTCGTTTCCACTTTTGGCCGTGTTTCGTTTCCACTTTTGGCCGAAAAGAAGGCGAGGGGGGGCTAGGGGAGCGGCTGCAGGGGGAGGGTGATCCGGAAGGTGGTGCCGACTTGTAGCTCAGAGCGCTTGACGTAGATGCGCCCGCGGAAGTAGTGACGTATGATGCGACGTGCGAGCGATAAGCCGAGCCCCCAGCCACGCTCCTTGGTGGTGAAGCCAGGCTTGAAGATCATCCGCTGCGTGGCGCGTGTCATACCACGGCCCGTGTCGGTGATCTCGAGGTAGGCGTTCTTGCCGTGAGCCTCCGTGGTGATGGTAATCGTGCCTTTGCCGTCCATGGCGTCGACGCCGTTCTTGACGATGTTCTCCACGACCCAGCTCATGAGGTCGGGCGTGATGAGGCAGTAGAGCTCCTCGGGTGCTGGCTCAAAGACGATCTCCACCTGTCTAGAGATGCGTCGCGAGAGGTACTGCACGGAGGTAGCGACCAGTCCGTTGAGCTCTATGGGGGTGAGCTCGGGTAGGCTGCCGACTTTTTGGAAACGGTGGGCGATCAGCTCGAGACGATTGACATCTTGTCCGATGCTCTCGATGATCTCGGGGGGGAGGTCGTAGCTCTTGAGCAGTTCGGTCCACGCCATAAGCGAGGAGATGGGCGTGCCGAGCTGGTGGGCGGTCTCCTTGCTGAGACCGACCCATATGCGGTCCTGCTCCCAGTGCAGTAGGCTACGAATGGTGAGGACGAGGATGATGATGTAGAGGATGAAGATACTTGTCTGCAGATAGGGGAAGCGTAGCAACCGCCTCAGGTTACTGCTGTCGCTGTAGTAAAGGTATTGGCGTCCAGCGGTACCTAGGTCAATCTCGATAGGAGCGTAGCCAGAGCGAAAAGCTGTGAGCCGCTTCTCCAGATAGGTCGAGTCACGAGAGACCGCTGCGGAGTCGATGTTTTTGTATCCTAGGATATTCCCGAGGCTGTCTGTGAGGATGAGCGGTATGGTGGTGTTTGACTCTAAGATTTGGAGAGCTAGGGCATTGAGCTGCTCGTCACTTTGGCTAGCTATGCACTCGGTTGCCTCGGCCCAGGTCTGCATCTTGAGTCGCTCCTCGTCGGCCATGCGTCTCACGAGTGGCTCCGAGAGGATGAGCGGGAGGAGTGCCACGACGAGCGCCAGCACGACAAGTAGTATATTGGTAGGCAGGGAGCCGAGTAATCTCCTGGAGGATGACATGTGGGTGAGGATTAGAATGGCGTGCGCTCGATCCCAAAGGGTACATTCGGCGCAAAGCTGTATCTTTGTAACGAATATCTCACGCTTTTATTATCGTTCACGCACTTATGACCTCTACACAACACACGCGCCAGCGCATCGTCCAAATGGCTCACACGCTCTTTGTGCAGCAAGGAGTCGAGGAGACGACCATGGTCGCTATTGCAGAGGCTGTGGGGTGCAGTCGGCGTACGGTCTACACTTATTATAAGGACAAGCAGGCGCTGCTCATGGCGGTCATAGAGCGGGAGATCAGTCTGATGAGCCAGTCGCTGAGCGAGGTACTGTCTCGTCCGGGTGATGCGATTACTAAGCTGATGGTGCTGCTGGACAATCATCTGCAGCTGATACAGAAGACGGTGCAGAGGCAGGGTGAGCACAATGCGAGCTTCTTTAGCGACACTTTCAATATCGAGCGCCTTCGCCTCAAGTATGACCAGAGCGAGTACGATATGCTCAAGCGGATCCTGCAGGAGGGACACGATCGAGGAGAGCTACTTGTCCCAGATATCAACTCGACAGCCTACCTACTCCTCAAGAGCTTCAAGAGTCTGGAGGCACCTTACATCAATCGCTACCACCATGAGTATGGTAAGGAGGACTACCTCCGCATCATCGCTGCGATGAAGCAGCTACTCAGGCAGGGACTGACCAATCATGCAAATACAAAACCTATAACTCAATAGAATCTATGAAACTACTTCAGGACAAAGTGGCTCTGATCACCGGAGCAGCACGTGGTATCGGCAAGGCGATTGCCACGAAGTATGCAGAGGCTGGATGCCATGTAGCTATTAGTGACCTCAAGGTTGCCGACGAAGCAAAGGATTACTACGCTCAGCTAGCCAAGGAGTGCGGTGTCACGATACGCACCTACGAGAGCAATGCGGCAGACTTTGAGGCTGCGCATCAGCTCGTGGAGCAGATCGTCGCTGACTTTGGCAAGCTAGATGTCCTAGTCAATAATGCAGGCATCACCCGTGACGGTCTGCTCCTGCGTATGACGGAGCAGCAGTGGGATGCGGTGATCAATGTCAACTTAAAGTCCGCCTTCAATATGATCCACGCCGCAGCTCCCGTCATGATGAAGCAGCGTCAGGGTAGCATCATCAACATGGCGAGCGTCGTCGGTGTATCGGGCAATGCGGGTCAGGTGAACTACTCGGCCTCTAAGGCTGGTATGATCGCACTGGCTAAGAGCGTTGCCAAGGAGCTCGGCTCACGCGGTATCCGTGCCAACAGCATTGCTCCGGGCTTCATCGAGAGCGATATGACGGCCGTCCTCAGCGAGGAGGTACGCAAGGAGTGGGCTAAGCAGATCCCGCTACGTCGTGGTGGCAAGCCTGAGGATGTGGCCAATGTGGCTCTCTTCCTCGCGAGCGACCTCTCCTCTTACATGACAGGACAGGTGCTCTCCTGCTGCGGCGGTATGAATATGTAATGCTTTAGTAAGCAGACCGATGCCTGACCTACAGATCCTTTACGAGGACAATCATCTCCTCATCGTCAATAAGCCGGCGGGGATGCTCGTACAGGGTGACAGCACGGGCGATACACCGCTCTCGGAGCTTGTCGAGCGCTATCTCATCGATAAGTACGACAAGCCTGGGCGGGCGTTCGTTGGGGTCACGCATCGTATCGATAGACCGACGTCGGGGGCGGTGCTTTTTGCCAAGACTTCGAAGGCTCTGGCACGGCTCAACGCTATGTTTCAGCGACGAGAGATCCACAAAGTCTACCATGCTGTGGTCTGTGGAGCTTTTCCCCAGAAAGCGGGCGAGGCTAAGGATCTGCTCTATCGCAATCGTAAGCAAAACAAGAGCTACGTCGTGACGGAGCCTCACGCTGAGGCTAAGCGCGCCTGGCTCACCTACGAGCGTCTCGCCGTGGGCGACCGCTACAGTCTGCTGGCCGTGACGCTACATACGGGGCGGCATCATCAGATACGTACGCAGCTAAGCCACATGGGCTACCCGATCAAGGGGGACCTCAAGTATGGCGCTCCACGGAGCAACAAGGATGGTGGTATCTCGCTCCATGCGCGTATCTTAAGCTTCGAGCACCCCGTCACTCATGAGCATATAGAGGTCGTCGCGCCGTACCCTGAGGACGACGCTATCTGGTCTTTGCTGAGCCATACGAAGTAACTTAGCAAGCCGACGAGACAAAATAAAAGGAGAGCTTCACCTAGCGTGGGGCTCTCCTTTTGAGACTGGTGACTTTTGCAACAGTCTCCTTTTGCATTTGTGGATATGGGTGGTTTGTTAGGCTACGGCTGTAGCTTGTCCAGTAGCTCCTGGTAGTAGCTCCAGTCTGCGTCCTGGACTACCTCAAACTGTAGCGGCAGGAGGGGTAGCTCTGCCAGCACCTCCTCGAGGCGATCAAAGAAGGGGTCGTACGTGCGACTCACGTAGAGCCACACTTTGCGCCCTGGCTCTAGGATAGAGGCTGCAAGGATCGCCATCTTGTCCCGCTCCATGGCGGTCTGGAGCAGTTCGTCCACCGCCTCTATCTGCGCTGTGTCCGTATCCGATGGCTCTATGCCCTCGCCGTCAAAGGGGTAAGCGATCTCGATCACAAAGCGGTACTTGCCCGTAGCACGAAACTCCTCCAGCTCATCACGCACATGCAGGTGAGCCGTCTGGTCAGTTTCGCTTTCGGCTAAGCCGTCGAACCAATTGTCCGTCAGTCGCATAGTGGGTTTACTTTTTGCCAATAGTCATGCCACCGCAGGGGAGCTGGTAGGCGTGCGCGATGATGTCGGTACAGCAGGGCGCTCCGAAGGCTCCCGTATTGAGGCAGAGGTGGTAGTTGGTCGACTCGCCCCACTCCCTATTGGTCATCTGCTTATAGTTCTTGCGGCGGGCTCGGTCGGACTGCTCAATGCGCTTGCGTGCTTCGTCTTCTGTCGCTTCGTCACCTCGCTGTAGGAGCGTCTTGACACGTGCCTCGACATCGGCATAGAGGAATACGTTGAGCACGTCGTCCCGGTCTCGTAAGATGTAGTCAGCACTGCGCCCGATGATGACGCAGGGACTCTCTTCAGCTATCTTGAGGATAAAATCGTTGAGATAGCGGGTCACCGAAGGTGTCTCGACGAGTCCCGTCATAGGTACGGAGAAGAGCGCTCCGTGAGACATCGGCATGAAGTCCAGTCCCGACGTCGAGGCGTACTCGCTTTGCTCCTCGACATAGTCGGCAGCATAGCCACTCTCCTCGGCGATCATGCGGATGAGCTCCTTGTCGTAATAGGTCAAGCCGAGTTGCTCCGAGAGCTGACGCCCTATGGTGCGAGCTCCGCAGCCATACTGTCTACTGATTGTAATGATGCGATAAGCCATATACTAATGGGAAATAGGTCTCTACAAATGGTGGGCGCGCTTAGCCCTACGAGGGAATATCTGAACCGTCAAACGCAAAGGGCAAGAGAAGCCGACAGTCGCTAATAACGATAGCGTCATCAGGTCCACAGAGGATTACCTCAAAGGGCTTGCCCTGTCGCTTTGCCGTCTCCATCATCACCTGTCGGCACACGCCGCAGGGGGAGATCGCCTCGACACGCTTGCCCTCTGTCTCAGCGATGATCATCATCCGCTCCACGACAGCTCCCGGGTGGTGCGCCCCGATGGCGTAGAGAGCCGTTCGCTCGGCACAGAGCGTGGGCGAGAAGGAGGCATTCTCCTGATTGCACCCCAGCACGATCTCGCCATCCTCCAGCAGTGCTGCAGCCCCTACGTGAAAGTGACTGTACGGGGCATACGACCGGCGGGTAGCCTCTACGGCAGCCTCCTCGAGTCGTCCGTAAACCTCTGGCCACTCCGAGCGGGGTAGCCGCGTGTAGGGTATTAGTAACTCCTTATCGCTCATAATACTATCTACTTAGATGTCTGAATAAAAACTAGAGGACAAGCTCAACTAGATGACTAGCCGAACTTGTCCTCTCCTTAGTTCTTGCAAAGATTCATTAGATCGTTGCCAAGCTCTCACAGGTCACATCGCTTGCGATACGACCGATAAGACCTGCTAAGACTTTGCCTGGCCCTAGCTCTACGAAGTGCGTAGCACCATCGGCAACCATCGCCTCGACACTCTTCGTCCAGCGTACGGGAGCCGTAAGCTGAGCGATCAGATTGGCCTTGATCTCCTCCACATCGGTATGAGGGCGAGCGTCTACATTCTGATAGATCGGGCAGATTGGTGCGGCAAAGGTCGTTGACTCGATAGCACGCTGCAGACGCTCCTTGGCGGGCTGCATAAGAGGTGAGTGAAAAGCTCCGCCCACCTTGAGCGGTAGCGCACGCTTAGCACCCGCAGCCTTGAGCTGCTCGCAAGCCTCAGCGATACCCTCCATAGTGCCAGAGATGACTACCTGACCCGAGCAGTTATAGTTCGCAGGGACCACCACCTGATCCGAGATACCACGGCAGATCTCCTCGATCTTTTCGTCAGGCAGTCCGATGATCGCAGCCATCGTCGAGGGGTGTGCCTCGCAAGCAGCCTGCATAGCGAGTGCACGCTCCGAGACAAGTCGCAGTGCATCTGCAAAAGGCAATTTTCCGTTGAAAACAGCGGCAAGTCTGAAAAGGTGGATGTCATCGCAAATCAGATTGAGATTTGCAAGT
>URKO01000073.1 GCA_900548415.1 uncultured Porphyromonas sp. | reverse complement strand
AGCTCGATAGTCTCTAGATCGTTGCGTCTCAGATCAACGGTTGAGAGCGACTTTAGCTCCTTGTAGTGGAAGCTCGTCAGCTTGTTATTTTGTATCTTAAGGATTCCAAGGTTTGGCGCATTGACGTGGTCTAGCGTCGTAAGCTCATTGTTGTCTAGGGAGAGCATACCAAGCTGTTCCGAATTGATCGCTATGGAGGTGATATTAGCTCCTGGAGCCATAAGGACTGAGCAGTTTCCGTAGACCTTGATCTCCTCGCCAGCTTTCTTACCCTTGGCTGCAGGCGCAGTAGGAGAGACGGTTGTGAGTGTACCATCGCCCCAGTCAATCTGGATGGGCGTACTACCATCACCCATGATTCTAAATGAGCAGTCCGCTCCAATCTCTGTGGAGGTGGTCAGGCGTATCGTTGGTTCGCCTAGCTCTCTCAGACCATCGCCTGAGACAAAAGGGCTCTCGCTCGCATGCCCCATCGCAGGGTAGCAGAGAGCTAAGAGGAGGAAGAGTAAAGGTGTTAATCTTCTCGTCATAACTTTGTTGTGTTTAGGTATGTTGCTATAGTATATAGTAAGTGTGTAGTCTCTTACTGATTATCGACGGGCGTACTGCGAGCGACCGAGCGAGTAGACGTCTCCGCCGAGGCTGTCGACGGCGACGATGACGGGGAGCTCCTCGACACGTAGCTTGCGAATTGCTTCGGGCCCTAAGTCGTCGAAGGCGATCACCTCGGCCTCCTTGACGCACTTGCCCATCAGAGCAGCTGCTCCACCGATGGCGGCAAAGTACACACCCTTGTACTGCTTGATCGCGTCAACGACCTCTGGGCTACGCAGGCCCTTGCCAATCATCACACGCAGACCATGCGCTATGAGCGTTGGCGAATAAGCGTCCATACGTCCTCCTGTAGTCGGGCCGACGGAGCCGATGGGTTGTCCAGGCTTAGCTGGGCAAGGACCCGCATAGTAAACGACTTGCCCTGCGAAGTCAAAAGGCATCTCCTCGCCTCGCTCTAGCATCTCGACAAGACGCAGATGCGCTGCGTCACGTGCTGTATAGATAGTCCCCGAGATGTAGCACATATCTCCTGCTCTGAGCGGAGTAATCATCTCTGTCGTAAAGGGGGCTCTGAGTATCTTCTTCTCTTCCATGTCTCTATATATTATAGTGTACCCTCGGCGTGACGTGTGGCGTGGCAACTGATATTGACCGCTACGGGTAGCCCAGCGATGTGTGTCGCACCCGTATTGATGGCGACGGATAAGGCCGTGGTGTCTCCACCGAATCCGGCTGGACCAATGCCCATCTTATTGATCTCTTGGAGTAGCTCCTCCTCGATCTCCGCCACGGCAGGGTCGGTATGACGCTCTCCGATAGGACGTAGTAGAGCGCGCTTGGCTAGCTCAGCCGACCGCTCCATCGTACCACCGATGCCGATGCCGACGATGATCGGCGGACAGGGGTTGCCACCAGCGTGCGAGATGGTGTCGAGGACAAACTGCTTGATGCCGGCTACCCCTTGGCTGGGTGTAAGCATCGAGAGTGCACTCTTATTTTCACTGCCGAAGCCCTTGGGAGCGACAGTGATGTGCATTTGATCTCCAGGCACGATGCGGTAGTGGATGACGGCGGGCGTATTATCGCCCGTATTGTGTCGATGTATCGGATCGCTCACGACGGACTTGCGCAGGTAGCCGTGGGTGTAGCCTCTGCGGACGCCCTCGTTGATGGCGTCTTCGATCAGATCACCCTCGACGTGCAGATCCTGTCCCATATCAACGAAGATGACGGTCATACCCGTATCTTGACACATGGGGGCACGCTCACTGCGCGCTATGTGGACGTTTTCGATGATAGTACTAAGTACATTTCGTGCTAGAGGCGAGCGGTCTCGCTCTGCGCCCTGCTGCATGGCAGCCTCGATATCGGGCGAAAGGTTGACACAAGCCTCTATGCAAAGTTTCTCCACCAAGTCTGTGATGGCTGTAGAGGATATTGTACGCATATATGTTAAGTGTGTAAGTAAACTGTCTAGTTAAGTGGTTACGGGCGAATGAGCTTGCAATTATACCGCTCTCCAGCTCCGGTTAGATGTACGATGTAAACGCCAGACTGCAGTGCGTAGTCGGCAAGAGATAGCGATGAGCGAACGTCCGTCAGTGGCAGCGACAAGATGCGCTGCCCAGCAGCACTATATAGCTCTACCTCAGCCGGAGTACCTCCCGCGAGCCACGCCTCTGGTAGCAGGAGGTAGAGACGCTCCCCCGCCAGCATCACACGAGGTTCGTTCACAGACTCTATAGCGGCTGTTCCGCCCGCCTTGAGACTGCCCAGGACGATCGGGTCTATCCAGTAGTGCCCTAGGTAAGGCGCTCCGCCTATCTGTGCCGGCTCCCAGCTGGAGCCGACGAGGTGCCACGCATAGGGAGTGTCGTGTAGCTGCGCTTTGCTCATGAGCAACGGGGCTGACAGGGCCTTGCCCTCGCTCCCCTCTAGTGCTATGTAGTAATCACCGGCAGAGAGTGTCAGTGGGGTGTCTTCCTTAGCAGGGAAGAAGGCTTGGAAAGCATCGCTTAAGACCCTAGCTTTCGGAGTTTTTTCACTGCCACGCACCAACATATAGGAGGGATTGGTCAGAGTTTGCTGGTAAAGTCTCTTGCCAGGCTTGCCCTCCTCGTCGCCATATATAGCCAGCGTCATGGGCGTCCACTCCTGCATAGCTCCTAGGACAAGCACGGAGCCTAGATACTGCACGGAGGTGTCAATGTCGTAGCGCACAGCGACTCCCCCGATAGAGGCGTCGTCTCTGCGTATCAGCACGTTGTCACGCATCAGACTATAGAGCTGATGTGAGAGACGTACGGGCGGCTTTGCGGCAAAAGGATCTAGTCCCTCTAGTATAGTTTGGTCACTCGTTGGGGCTAAGTGTGGCTTCAGACACTTATCGTCTGGGTAGCCTGTGAAGGCTTCGCTCAGAGCGTAATAGTAGTCATTGTTTGGAGTGCTGCAGTAAGAGCTTCCTCCCGTGAGAGCCCCGATGAGGTGATGATTCTTGTCAAAGAGACCCGATCCCGAGGAGCCCCCCGCTGTCGTCCCAATACTCCACTTCTTAATGTGGAGGTGCGAGTTGATCCATCGGACTGGCACAGAGGCCATGTCGTAGCTCTCCAGAAGGGGCTTTTCGTCTGCTCTGTTGTAGCGACGAACAGAGGCTTGTGGGTGATGGATGCCGATGACAGGCACAGGGAAGTCCCGCTCCGCATTCCATCCCGCCAGGTAGGGACGATAGCTAGGGGGTATGGCACATTGTCCCTGTGGCACATCGGGCTTAACGCCTGTGATACGGAGCAAGCACATATCGTGCTCCTCATTGTAGGCGACCAGCTCGGCACCGGCTAGCGTTTGCTCCTCGATGCCATTGATGAGTGGATCGCCTGTGGGGCTAAAGTAGTTGAAGTAAAAGACCGTCTGCTCTGCACTCTGACGCACATACTTGAGGTCACGACAAGAATAGTTGGCATTGAGACAGTGGGCTGCGGTCAAAACGAGCGCATCCCCATCTTGGCGACTGTTGTTGAGTAGGGTGCCTGAGCAAAAAGCTTTGCCTCGCACCACTAGCATCAGCTCACTGCGAGCGATGCGCTCCACCTCGGGGTGCAAGACCGTGGACTCGGCACACTCCAGCCCCTTAACTATAAACCATGGTGACCCCCCAGACCCGCTATGATTACCGTTTGGGAGCGGTAGCTCCTCACCGACGGCAGAGAGCAGAGCCGTCGTAATCCCCTCTAGTCGCCACGGGAGCGACTCCTCCTGACTAGAAGCAGGATAGTAATATATGGTCAAACGCTCACCATAGAGCGGAGCGGTCGTAAGGCTATGAGACGAGACATTGTTTGCCTCGGTAAAAGCACCTCGCACCTCGCCCTCCTCATTTGCAATGATAAGTATATCACCACGGCTCAGCTGGTAGTCTCCAAAGTAAAGCGTATTCCAGCCAGCCTCCTCAAGCTGCAAGGCTCCTCGCCAAGCTCGCTCGCCCGAAGCGGTCGTGATCCACTCACCCCACAGCTGACTCTCGGGTAGCTGGCGGTACTCCACGGCTGGTAGCTCTAGGAGTCGTAGGCCCGAGGAAGCGGTCTCTTCACTTTGACGTAGCGAGCTAGCAGGCTCCGTGCGAGAGGCAGCATGTAGCTGGTAAGCCCCTGAAGCACTACGTAGTGTGGCATGACGCTCACCCAGATCCGCCACTATCGTAGCAGGGAGAGGTGTCGCAAGCTGAGCCACAGCTGGCAGAGCCAGCAAGAGAGCTACAAAAGAGAGGCATACGTACCTGCTGTAAGACAGCAAGCCCGTGCAGAAACGATCCGTATCGAGTCTATTCATAGAGATAGTACGAGAGATAACCTCTCAAAGGTACAAATAAACTCGAAGAGCAGAAAAAACGTTAGCTAACTTCTGTTTTTTAGGGATGGTGGGATCAGTGGACGAAAGTGTCACTCGCCATGGAGTATCTTGTCGTCACTTGACACGCAGGTCGAGCGTCTTCGTCAGGTAGGCCACCTCTTTGTAGTTTTCCACATAGTAAGCTGCACGCTCCTTCGCTGTCGAGGCGTGCTGTGTCTGCTCTACAGCTGCGACCTCTGTCGTTAGCGTGAGATTGTCATTGCGTAGCTTAGCCTTGAGGTAGCGCAGCAAGGAGCGCTCGATCCGCTCGAACGACTCTAGCTGTATGTTGCTCACCAAGGAGACTTTGAGTCCATGAGGTGGCTGCAACTCAGGTGTCACCGCGTGGAGTAGCTGTGAGAGGTAGGCATCGTCTGTCAGCTCTTCATCGGCAAACGCGAACCACCACTTGAGTAGCTCATCGGGCGTGACTGGCTCGTTACGCGGTCCTGCCGCCGAAGCATCTGACTCTTCGTCCGCCTCGGTGGCAGAAGCTTGTTGTGCCGTGAGCGTCTCCTCTGCCTGACGCTTGAGAGCTGATATGCGTAGGGAGGAGCCTGTCGGGGTGTATTGCTTGGGCTGACTAGTTGCTAGCTGAGGAGTCTTTTTTTTTTCGCCAGGCGGAGGCGCAGCTTGATAAGTGGCTGGCGGAGTCTGTACGCTACTCTCTTGCGGAGCTGGAGACGCAGGGGCTGGTTGTGAGGCTGGCTCAGAAACTGGCTGACTAGGAGCAGGTGCTGCCGTAGCTGGAGCCACGGTAGCATTCTTAAACGCACCACACATCTCCGAGATCCCCATCAGCGTCAGCTCGACTAGGAGACGCTTAGCTTGCGACGAGCGATAGTTGCGCTCGCAGGCGACTAGCTTGGAGATAGACTTGTAGAGAAAGAGCGGATGAATCTGCTGCGCTAGTGCCATAAACCGCTCTGCATGGACGCCCGTATAGGGGAAGAGCTGCACCGTCTCTGGGGTCCGTGCCACCAGTAGATTGCGCATAAAGTCGGCTAGTCCGATGATCAATTGACGCATGGCGACCCCTTTGCCGAGGAGCTCGTCGAGGAGTAAGAGCGTACGCTTGTAGTCACCACTATATAGGTAGGTGGTGAAGTAAAAGTAGTACTCGTCGTCTAGTATGTTGAGCGTCTGTAGCGTCTGCTCGTAAGAGATGACCCCGTCTTGCGCTGTACTAGCCAAGCGGTCAAAGAGCGATAGCGCATCGCGCATACCCCCATCAGCGATCCGCGCTATCGTGTCGAAAGAGCGAGGGTCGTACTGGAGGCCCTCGGCATCTGCCACACGGCGCAGCTGCTCAGCGATCTGCTCAGGCGGTATTGGCTTGAAGTCGTACACCTGACAGCGTGAGAGGATGGTCGGGAGAACTTTGTCCTTTTCAGTTGTAGCTAGGATAAAGACCACATAGCCAGGTGGCTCCTCCAGCGTTTTGAGGAAAGCATTGAAGGCTCCCGACGAGAGCATGTGCACCTCGTCGATGATGTAGACCTTGTACTTGCCTTGCTGTGGACGTATATAGACATCTTCGTTGAGACGGCGTATGTCGTCCACCGAGTTGTTGGAGGCAGCATCCAGCTCGTATATATTAAAGGCCCGCTGGTTCAGTGCCGCCTGACAGTTAGGGCATACGCCACACGCCTCCCCCTGCGGGGTGAGCTGCTCGCAATTAATCGTGCGAGCTAGGATACGCGCTGCGGAGGTCTTACCCACACCACGGGGACCACAGAAAAGGTAAGCGTGTGCTATCTTGCCCTGCTTGATGGCACTCTTGAGCGTGAGGCATATAGCCTCCTGCCCCAGCATCTCATCAAAAGTCTGCGGGCGGTACTTACGTGCTGATACTATGAAGTTGTCACTCATCTGCCTTAGGGTTGTCATCGTCCGTGTGCGCCTCCTCATACCGCTCTTGCTCTGACTTAGTTAGCGCTGAGAACCCGTTGTTCTGCACAATTTTGGAGAGACGCTCGAGAGACTTCGTCTCCTGAAGATCCGTAGAGGCGGTTGGCTTAGC
>URKO01000072.1 GCA_900548415.1 uncultured Porphyromonas sp. | reverse complement strand
TTATATATAGTGAGCTCATCTATCCCCTCGCTTTGTCGCTCATGTGTAGCTCCTGACAGAGCGATTATAATGCGTCAGCCCTGATGCCATCCGTGTGGCACTACAGTTTCTCACCTAGGAAACTGGAGTTTCTCACATAGGACACTAAAATGCGCTAACGAAATCGGAGCCGTTAAGAGCGAATTTCTGTATCTTTGTAAGCGAATGAGTGGTGGGCGGACTCGTCAAGAGCTTCGCAACACCTATCCTATAGTATACCAGTTATGGATCTACATTACGAAGACATACGACGTGACTACGGCCGCAGGAGCCTCAGTCGTAAGGATCTGACGGACGATCCCTTTGAACTAGTTAGGCTGTGGCTTCAAGAGGCGGTGGACGATCCCAAGGTCCTAGAGCCTACAGCAGTGCTAGTCTGCACTAGTACGCCCGATGGACACCCTAGTTCGCGGACCGTATTGCTCAAGGAGCTCCTCGGTGAGGAGTTTATCTTCTACAGCAACTACGAGAGCCGTAAGGGCCAGCAGATGGCTGCTAACCCACACGTCAGCCTCACCTTCCTCTGGCACGAGCTGGAGCGACAGATACATGTCGAGGGTACGGTGCGGCACCTAGAGCCGGAGATCAGTGATCAGTACTTCGCCACACGCCCCTACAAGAGTCGTGTCGGTGCTCGCATATCGCCTCAGAGCCACCCGATACCTGACCGCAACTACATCTATACGCACTTTGCCATGGAGGCCGCTAAGTTTGCCCTGCAGACTGTGCCTCGCCCCGACAACTGGGGGGGCTTTGCCGTATTGCCTAGTCGCATAGAGTTTTGGCAGGGCCGGCCTAGTCGTCTGCACGACCGCTTCCTCTATGAGCGTCAGGAAGACAATTCGTGGCTTATCAATCGTCTGGCACCTTAGTGCTTATGAACGCAACGAAACCTGTACTCCTAGCTATCGATACCGCCCTACAGGGGTGTAGCGTCGCTGTGACCGACAGCAAGCAGATACTATATAATAAGGTATACCAAGAGACCGAGATATCTAATGCGGTGCTCATCGGACGCTACACTCAGGAGGCTATCTTCTGGTGCCAAGAGCATGGCTACCAGATAGCAGCCATAGCGACGACCGATGGACCAGGCTCCTACACGGGGCTACGCATAGGTGCTGCACTGGCTAAGGGACTAGCCTTCGGGCGGAGCATCCCGCTCATTGCCGTCTCCACCTTGCAGCTCCTACTGACGGGCTTGCCGAGCTTCGCTGGTGAGACTGTTGCGCTGCTCGATGCGGGGCATGGAAACGCTTATCAGCAAACTTTCAACGCTGAGGGGTCTCCCCGCGACAAAGCGACTTTTGTCACCATCTCATCAGATTGGCACGCACCCGCCGAGAGCCGTATCGTCTACGTCGGCTCGCTACTCGTAGAGGGTACCGCCGTCGCTCCGCCAACGGCCGAAACGCTCGCCACCGTGGCGCGCAACTACTGGCAGGAGGAGCGATACGTCGATACCGCCTACTGGGAGCCAAACTATGTCAAGCCCTACAAGGCAGTCGTAGGACAAAACAAAGTCCTCGAGCGACTCAAACTATCTAAACAAGCATAAACCACAACTACGACCTAAATATGATCAAAGATATCATCGTACTTGCCAAGCAAGTCCCCGACACACGTAATGTCGGCAAAGATGCTATGAAGGCTGACGGCACAGTGAACCGTGCCGCCCTCGACGCTATCTTTAACCCCGAGGATCTAAACGCACTCGAGCAGGCGCTCCGTATCAAGGAGCAGAATCCTGACTGCCGTGTCTCCATACTCACCATGGGACCTCCCCGTGCTGCTGAGATCATCCGTGAGGCGCTCTATCGTGGCGCTGACCACGGTTACCTGCTGACCGATAGAGCTTTCGCTGGGGCTGATACGCTCGCCACGAGCTACGCTTTGGCCTGCGCTATACGTCATATCTGCAAGGGTGGACTGCCCGACCTCATCCTCGGTGGCCGTCAGGCTATCGATGGCGACACCGCTCAGGTGGGCCCGCAGGTGGGTGAGAAGCTCGGCATCAACGTGGTCACCTACTGCGAGCAGATAGACCAGATCGAGGGCGACCAGCTCACCATCACCCGCCGTCTAGAGCATGGCGTGGAGACAGTACGTGCACACAAGCCACTCCTGCTGACGGTCACGGGCAGCGCAGCACCCTGTCGCCTGCGCAATGCTAAGCGTGTACAGAAGTACAAGTATGCAGCCTCGTCGCTAGAGCTAGACACTCTGCCCGAGACATGGCGCAAGCGTCTCGAGAGCAACCCCGAGGAGCTGACTATCGACATCTTGACGGCTGAGAGCACTGGCGCAGACATTGCTCAGTGCGGTCTCTCGGGCTCTCCGACGAAGGTCAAGAGTATCGAGAGCGTCGTCTTTAAGGCTAAGGAGGTGATGCACCTCTCCAGCAGCGATGCCGACCTAGAGACTTTGATACAAACCCTATTAGCAAACCACACCATCGGCTGAAAGAGTGCCGCTTTTGCACACCCATATAATAAGACAGACTATGAACAATCTATTCGTATACCTAGAGATCGAAGATGGGAGCGTACACGACGTCAGCCTAGAGCTACTCACCAAGGGGCGCTCACTGGCCAACCAGCTGGGCGTGGCACTAGAGGCGATAGCTATCACCGACCGCGCTGAGGGGATCGCCGACACGGTCATGCCCTACGGCGTAGACAAGCTACACCTCTTCGTAGACCCTCGTCTAGAGCATTACCAGACGCTACCACATGCGAGCATCGTCATCAAGCTATTCCAGCAGGAGAAGCCACAGATCTGCCTCCTCGGTGCGACAACCATAGGACGTGACCTAGGACCCCGTGTCTCCTCGTCACTAGGCAGCGGACTAACTGCTGACTGTACCTCTCTGGAGATCGGAGATCATACGGAGAAAGGCAAGGAGTTCAAGAACCTCCTCTACCAGATCCGCCCAGCTTTCGGTGGTAACATCGTAGCAACGATTGTCAACCCCGAGCATCGTCCACAGATGGCGACAGTACGCCCAGGCGTGATGAAGAAGGAGATTTACAAAGCTGACCACAAGGGCGAGGTGATCAACCATTCGGTGGCTGACTTCGTTCGTGATGAGGACTTTGTCATCGAGATTATCGACCGCCACGTTGCCAAGAGCAAGATCAACCTTGGCGGAGCCCCCATCATCGTATCGGGTGGCTACGGTGTCGGTAGTGCTGAGAGCTTTGAGCTGCTTCACGAGCTGGCCGAGCTCCTTGGCGGAGAGGTAGGTGCTACGCGTGCAGCCGTCGATGCGGGCTTTACCGAGCATGAGCGACAGATAGGACAGACCGGTGTGACCGTACGTCCTAAGCTATACATCGCCTGCGGTATCAGCGGACAGATACAGCATGTCGCTGGTATGCAGGAGAGCTCGATGATCATCTCTATCAATACGGACCCCGACGCTCCGATCAACACGATCGCTGACTACGTCATCACGGGGCGTATCGAGGAGGTTATCCCCAAGCTCATCAAGTACTATAAGCAAAACTCTAAGTAAATCCCCCTAGACGACAGAATCATGGCTAATTTCTATACAGACAATCCACATATACAGTACCACCTCCAGCATCCGCTCATGGAGCGCATTGCACGACTTAAGGAGCGTGACTATGCCGATGCTGACCAGTATGACTATGCCCCCTCAGACTATGCCGATGCGCTGGATAGTTACCAGCGTGTACTAGAGATAGTCGGTGAGGTGTGTGGCGAGGTGATCGCACCCAATGCGGCCGAGGTGGACCTAACGGGACCAACGCTCCACGAGGGACGTGTCTCTTACGATCCGCTCACAGCGCAAAACCTAGACACGGTACGACAGACTGGCCTCATGGGTATGGCACTTCCCCGTCGCTACGGAGGGCTCAACATGCCGATCACTCCTTATATTATGGCTGCCGACATGGTCTCACGTGCTGACGCTGGCTTTGAGAACCTTTGGGGACTACAAGACTGCGCTGAGACACTTTACGAGTTTGGCTCTGAGGATCAGCGTGAGCGCTTCCTGCCCCGTGTCTGCGCCGGCGAGACGATGTCTATGGACTTGACTGAGCCAGATGCGGGTAGTGACCTGCAGGCCGTTATGCTCAAGGCTACTTACAACGAGGCTGACCAGCAGTGGTACCTCAACGGTGTCAAGCGCTTTATCACCAATGGCGACTCAGACATTCACCTCGTACTGGCACGTAGTGAGGAGGGAACCAAGGATGCACGTGGTCTCTCCATGTTTATCTATGATGCTAAGAAGGGGGGCGTGACCGTCCGCCGCATAGAGAACAAGATGGGTATCAAGGGTGTCCCCACCTGCGAGCTTGTCTTTAAGGATGCTCCGGCTGAGCTCTGTGGTGAGCGTCGTCTAGGACTCATTCGCTACGTCATGTCTCTGATGAATGGAGCTCGTCTAGGCATCATGGCGCAAGCTGTCGGTATCTCTGAGGCTGCCTATCGTGAGGCTAAGGCTTACGCTGCCGACCGTCATCAGTATGGGCACGCTATCGACAAGTTCCCCGCTGTCTATGAGATGCTAGCCCTCATACGTGCTAAGGCTGATGCGACCCGTGCGCATCTCTACGAGACGAGTCGCTTCGTGGATATGTACAAGGCTTACGACGACATAGCTCGTGAGCGCAAGCTTACTCCCGAGGAGCGCAAGGAGCAGAAGTATTACAGCCGTTTGGCTGACGCTTATACGCCCATTGGCAAAGGCATGAGCACCGAGCTAGCCAACCAAAACGTCTACGACTGCATCCAGATATACGGTGGCTCAGGCTATATGAAGGACTACACCTGCGAGCGTCTCTATCGCGACGTGCGTATCACCAACATCTACGAGGGTACCACGCAGCTACAGGTCGTAGCAGCTATCCGCCACGTCACCACTGGCACATACTTCGCACGCCTCGAGGAGTACCAGCAGGTAGCTGTCTCGCCCGAGTGGCAGGAGAAGAAGGAGCTACTAGCCACCTGGATAGAGCGTGCCAAGGCTTGCACCGAGCTGGTCACAGCGGCTAAGGATCAGACCCTCCTCGACTACCACGCTCGTCGTCTCGTCGAGATGTGTGGGCACTGCATCTTCGCACACCTGCTACTCATCGCAGCGCAAGAGCGTCCCGACCTCTACGAGCACTCCACACACGTATATATACAGTACGCCAGTGGAGAGATGGACAAGTGCGAGGGACAGATACGTCGCTTCGATCCCAAGCAGCTCCAGCACTACGCTGTGCAGACCTCTACGCCCGCCACTGAGGCGTAGAGGGCTGTAAAGACGGGCGGACGCTCGATCACGACTCCTGTAGGGACGCACGATCTGAGCGTTCGTCGTCGAACGATCTTGACGCAGTACATTGATACGTCGCCCTGTAGGGACGCTCGATCTGAGCGTCCGTCGTCGAACGATCTTGACGCAGTACATTGATACGTCGCCCTGTAGGGACGCACGATCTGTGCGTCCGTCGTCGAACGATCTTGACGCAGTAACCCTGTAACGGGGACGGACGCACGAGCCGTGCGTCCCTACAAAGGGTTACTCGTTCTCGCCCCTTCACTCTAACCAACGTACCACTATGCAGCAATACCTTGACCTAATAGAGCGTGTCCTCACCGAGGGCAACGAACGCACAGACCGCACGGGCACTGGCACCGTCGGTGTCTTCGGACATCAGATGACCTTTGACCTGGCCGACGGATTCCCCTTGCTCACCACCAAGAAGCTACACCTGCGCAGCATCATCCACGAGCTACTATGGTTCCTCAAGGGCGATACCAACCTCCAGTACCTGCACGACAACAAAGTCTCTATCTGGGATGAGTGGGCCGACGAAGCGGGCGACCTAGGCCCCATCTACGGGGCGCAGTGGAGACATTGGTTCGACCCACACACGGGGCAGACCATCGATCAGATGCAGCAAGCCCTCGACCTCATACAGCATCAGCCCGACAGCCGACGTATCGTTGTCTCAGCGTGGAATGTTGCCGACCTACCCCTCATGCACCTCTCCCCCTGTCACTGCCTCATGCAGTACTACGTCGTGGGGGACCAGCTCGACCTGCAGCTCTACCAGCGCAGTGCCGACATCTTCCTCGGGGTCCCCTTCAACATCGCCTCCTACGCACTCCTCCTCATGATGACGGCGCAAGTCACGGGGCTACGTCCCGGACGCTTCATCCATACCCTCGGCGATGCACATCTCTATAAGAACCATCTCGAGCAGGCGCGCCTGCAGCTCACCCGTACGCCACGCCCGCTCCCCACGATGACCCTACGAGACCGCGGGCAGTCGCTCTTTGACTTCGTCTATGACGACTTCACCCTCTCCGACTACAACCCCTACCCGCACATCCCCGCCCCCGTCTCTGTCTAGTCTCCCCCACTTTCTATAGTTAGATCTATGGTTGCTCCAGTGGTGGTGACTGGTA
>URKO01000071.1 GCA_900548415.1 uncultured Porphyromonas sp. | reverse complement strand
CAACGGTGGAAACTTTTCTTTCCTACGTTGGAAAAAAGAATTTCCACCGTTGGAAATTTTATTTTCCAAGGGTGGAAAGTTTTTGGAAAGTTGACACTTTGCGCAAATAGTCCGCCAATCGCGAAGAATTAGTTATCTTTGCATTCAGAGCAGCATTAGCTGAATGAGCATACGAGGAGCTGGTACGCTATGCTGACGCATGCGGCGACTCCTCGATATTAGTTATACATCTAGAATCATCTCGAAAATGAATCTTATCCCACAAGAAGAGAACAACACAGAGCAGACCTCTGCTCTCGACCAGACGACTACCACACCATCGACGCAAGAAGCGACGACATCCCCGACAAGCACTCCAGAGACCTCTCCATCGCCCGAAGCGGTGGCTGAGACGACTCCAGAGCAGTCTGTCGCTGCGGAGGAGACCACCGAGACGATTCAAGCTGAGACGACGGCGCCAGCCGAGCTATCGGAGGAGGAGCGACAGTATCAGGAGCTCCTCAACAAGAGCGACGCTGACATCGCTAAGATGAGCTGCGCACAGATCACGGACGATGTGGTGCTCCTGCTACAGAGCGGCGAGCTGCCTCCACGCTCTATCATCGATCGCTACAAGAATGTCTTCTACAGCAAGATGAATAGCTACCTGAACACGGTCTCGGAGGAGAACGCTAAGCTACGTGCTGACGCTGAGGCGCAGGAGATACGTCTCAAGGAGCTACTCAATGACTTTAAGGAGCGCAATCGTAAGCGCCAGGAGGAGATAGCTGAGGAGCAGAAGGCTAACCTCACGATCAAGCGTGAGCTTGTGGAGCGGTTGCGTAAGCTGCTCTCGTCGAGCGAGAGCTTTAGCATCATCAGCAAGGAGTACCGTGAGATCACGGAGAGCTGGCACAATACGGGTGCTGTGCCTCCTGGGGATATGCGCCAGATACAGGGTGAGTTTGAGCATCTGAGGGAGGAGTTTTACGACCTGCAGCAGATCAATAACGAGTTCCGCGACTATGACTTCAAGAAGAATCTGGAGGCTAAGGAGCTGATCATACAGCGTGCTAAGGAGCTGGCCGAGTCTGCCGATGTGACGCAGGCTGCTCGCGAACTGCAAGACCTACACCACCGCTGGCGCGACGTGGGGCCTGTGGCTAAGGAGCTTCGCAAGGATTTGTGGAAGCAGTTTCAGGAGCTTTCGGCCAAGATCAACAGCAACAACCAGGAGTATCGCAACCAGCAGCGTACGCAGGAGGGTGAGAACGAAGCGATCAAGCGGGGTATCATCACGCAGATCGAGGCGATCAACCCGAACGATATACATACCTTCAAGGATTGGCGCACCTACACGGACCAGATCAAGGAGCTGCAAGCACAGTGGCGTAAGACGGGTCGTGTGCCTCGTGCGGTGAGCGAGGAGCTATACCTGCACTTTAGGACGGCGTGTGACATCTTCTTTGACAAGCGCAAGGAGTTCATGCGTGACCGCAACAAGCAGATCAGCGAGCAGGGCGACCGCAAGCGTGCGATCATCGAGGAGATCGAGCAGATCGTCGCTGAGGAGCGTTGGCCTGAGGGACATAGCCGCATACAGGAGCTGCAGACGGAGTGGAATGAGATGATCCACACGAACAAGCACCAGGCTCTCTTCAAGCGCTTCCGTGAGGCGTGCGACACTTACTACACGCATCACAAAGCTCTCTATCAGGCTCAGCGTGAGGAGAGCAAGGAGTCGGTAGCTACGGCTAAGCAGTTCTTAGCTCGTGCACATGAGTTGGCCGCTATCGAGTCACCGAGCGATGCTGATCGTGAGGAGGCGGTGACGTTGCAGCGAGACTTTAACCAGCTGGGCTACATGCCTCGCAAGACGCGTCGTAAGCTACAAGATGAGCTGAAGGAGCAGATGGATGCTTTCTTCAATAAGCTGAGAGCTAGCGACAAGCCTCGTGGCGACAGACGTGGCAACCGCAACAATAACCGTCGCAACTTCGGTCCGACGAGTCCTTATGGTGAGGAGTATGATCGTATACAGCGCCGTAAGGAGCAGCTGGAGAGCGATCTGCAGACTTACAGCAACAACAAGGAGCGCCTGAGTGTGACGAGCAGCGCAGGCGAGAACCTGCTCAAGATGCTGGAGGAGCGCTGTGACTCGATGCAGCAAGAGATCGACGAGCTAGACCTCAAGCTACGTGATATACGTAAGGAGCAGAGAGCGCAGCAGGAGGGTGATGAACCAGCTCCCGAGGCTGCACAGCCAGAGGAGAAGTAAACTGCTCAGCACAGCCTTTTATGCTTAGGCATCCAGCATCTAGGAGATCCACCTCTCCTACGCTATGACAAAAAGGAAGTACCCACAAGAGACGCCCCCACTCCGCTATGAGTGTGCAACATCATCCCTTGTGGGTACTGCTTTACCCGCCCGTCTTTACTAACTGATTAGACTCTTACTCTATGTCACGCAGTCGCAGATCTAGATCTAAACAATGGCGTCCCTCATACTTCAACGATACTTCGCACCGGAGTCGTCACCATGAGTCGCCTAGACGCATACGTACGTGGATACGCTCGACGCTACTCATCGTCATCCTGCTCCTACTCTCGTGGGCTGCTTACCTACTACTCCGCCCTGCGGGGCGCACGAGTCAGCAGGAGTGCTACGCCTACATCACCGACACGACCAGTAGCGAGGCACTGATGGCGACCATCACGAAGGAGCTGGAGATCAAGAACCCCACCCTGCTCCGTAGCGTGGCTCGCCTCATACGCATCGAGGAGAGACTACGTCCGGGTCGCTATCGGCTAAGCCCTGATATGAGCATCCTCTCTATCTGCAAGACGATCAAGTATGGTGCTCAGACACCGGTCAGGCTCTCCTTCTCCTCTATCCGTACGCAGGAGGAGCTGATCGACAAGCTGACGGCTCCCCTAGAGATGAGCGCCGAGGAGCTACGCACGCTACTGCGAGACTCGGTCTACTGCGACTCGCTAGGCTTCACGACCGAGACGATACGCTGTATGTTTCTCCCAGACACGCACGAGGTCTACTGGAATGTATCCCCTAAAGAGCTACTGCACAAGTATGAGCAGAGCTACCACAAGTTTTGGGATCAGAAGCGTACGGCACTGGCTCAGGAGATAGGACTCACGCCGGTAGAGGTCTCGATCATAGCTTCGATCGTCGAGGAGGAGTCGAGCAAGACGGACGAGTACGGTGACATTGCGGGGCTTTACATCAATCGCCTACGCAAGGGTATGGCGCTGCAGGCTGACCCAACGCTTAAGTTTGCCTCGGGCAACTTCACGGCACAGCGTATCGGTGGCGAGCTACTGAAGGCTGACTCGCCCTATAATACCTATAAGTATAAGGGTCTCCCCCCAGGTCCTATCCGCTATCCACAGATGACGACGCTGGATGCTGTGCTGCATCACACGCCGCACGACTACCTCTATATGTGCGCTCGGGCAGACTTCTCGGGGCATCACGCTTTTGCGGCTAATTATGCTGAGCACATGCGCAATGCTAGAGCTTATCAGAAGGCTCTAGATGAGCGGGGCATCACAGAGTAAAGGCACTTGATGACGACACATATAGACGGCGTGCCTCACTGGCTGGAGCGTACGGAGCTACTCCTCGGGAGCGAGACGTTGCGATGCCTTGCCGACAAGCATGTCCTCATCGTGGGGCTAGGCGGTGTGGGAAGCAAGGCGTGCGAACTCTTAGCGCGCTCTGGCATCGGTCGCTTTACACTCGTAGATCACGACAAGGTCGATGAGACGAATATCAATCGTCAGGTGATCGCCTTTAGAGATACCATAGGTCGTCCTAAGGTGGAGGTGGTGGAGGAACTACTGCATCGGATTAATCCAGACATAGCGGTGGAGAGGCATGCGGCCTATCTCTCGGGCGACAACATACCCACGCTCCTCGCTACACATCACTACGACTATATACTAGACTGCATCGATACGCTCACGCCTAAGTGCGAACTGCTCCTCGCTGCGCATCAGCTGGGCATCCCGATCATCAGCGCTATGGGGGCGGGTGCTAAGCTAGATCCACGGCAGGTCTCCGTCGCTCCGATGAGCAAGACGCATATCTGCGCCTTGGCACGCTTCGTACGCAAGCGTCTTCGCCAGCTAGAGGCACCACGTGCCGTCTTTGCCACGCCATGCGTATACAGTAGCGAGCCATCGCGCGAGGAGGCTATACGTGCCCTACCCCACAGCGATCAGAACAAGCGCAGCATCGTCGGGACGATCTCTTACATGCCCCAGCTCTTTGGGCTCCACATGGCAGCCTACGTACTACAAGACCTCTCTACGCCTCAGTAAAAACGACTAAGCTTATGCCCACGCCTCTCGTCACCCTAGACTCTATCTGCAAGTCCTTTGGCTCGCTACAAATACTCAAAGAGATAACCCTCACGATACATCAGGGGGAGATAACCTCTATCGTCGGTCCTAGCGGTGCGGGCAAGACGACGCTCCTACAGATCATCGGGACGCTGCTCAAGCCGGACAAGGGAGAGCTATCGATCGGCGGGGTCAATCCTTTTGCCCTCTCAGCCCAAAAGCAGGCACACTTTCGCAATAAGCAGATTGGCTTCGTCTTTCAGTTTCACCAGTTGCTGCCTGAGTTCACGGCTGCTGAGAATGTAGCCATCCCGGCTACGATCGCTGGCATGAGCAAGCGACAAGCACTCAGCGAAGCGGAGCAGCTACTCACACAGCTCGGGCTGGCCGATCGTCTTAAGCACCGCCCGGCACAGCTCTCGGGTGGCGAGAAGCAGCGCACAGCCGTAGCGCGCGCCCTGATCAATCACCCCACGCTGATCCTAGCCGACGAACCGTCGGGGAGCCTAGACACACAGCGCAAGGAGGAGCTCATAGAGCTATTCTTCGAGCTACGAGATCAGCTCGGACAGACCTTCCTGATCGTGACACACGACGAAGACTTTGCGCAGCGCGCCGACCGCACCCTCTCACTACAAGATGGGCGCATCATAGCCGACACGTACGCTCCCGACCAGCATGAATAGCTTCAAGAGAGGACGCACAGAGACCTGGGTGCTGATAGCCGTTAGCCTGATCATACTGGCGGCCATCGGCAAGGTACTTTGGGACAACAACTACAATGCTCAGTCGCTCGCCCCTCTGACGGGGCAGACGATAAGCGAGCAAATGGGCACCCTACCCATAGACTCCATACAAAAACAGGCCAACAGGGGTACTTATGCACCACCTGTACAGCCTGACAAGTCACGTAAAGATGTAAGTAACGCCTCTCAAGGGGTCGAGCTATCGGCAGACTACGTCGGTGCGCCTGAGAGACAGCAGCACAGCTCCCAACCGAAGCTACACGAGGGACAACGCATAGACCTCAACGGTGCCGACACGCTCACACTGCAGCAAATCCCCGGCATCGGACCTAGCTTTGCTAGACGCATTGTGAAGTATCGCGACCAGCTAGGCGGATACTACACGGTACTGCAACTGCAAGAGATCTACGGCATGGAGCCTGATCGCTACCAGCGCATCAAGCCCTTCTTCTATATTGGCATAAAGAATTACAGTACCCCCTTTGACGCTCTGCGTAGTGACAGCATCCCCTCACATCCCTACCTCAACTACCGGCAGCAGGCAGCTCTAGCAAGGAGCATTCGCAAGAACGGCACCCTAGATTCGTGGCACCGGATTATGAGTCTTGAGGAGTTCAATCGGGATGACAGCGTACGTCTCTCCCACTACTTTCACTTTGAGTGAGCCGGCTACCAGCCCGCCTGCCCTTTCATCACGCCCATCAGCTCGCCGGCAAAAGCAAATAGGAAGAGGATAAAGACGCACAGGAATGCGGTCAGATATCCGATCGTGGAGGCGCAGAGACGACTCTGAGACTCCGAGGGGTGTACGTTGTAGAGCTTCACACGTAGCCAGCGATAGAGCAGATAGACGAGATACCCCAGCAGCAGCCCCACACAAGCGCCAGGCACCACGTCTGTGATAAAGTGCACGCCTAGATAGACGCGACTATAAGCTGTGGTCAGTGCCAGCGCGAAGACCACCACCGTGTACCAACGATTGCGGAAGGCCAGGGCGGTAAACATCGCCAGTGCCATAAAGTTCGTCGCATGTCCTGAGATGAAGCCGTAGCCCCACGCTTTGTAGCCGTAGACGGACTGCACTAAGTCTGCCGTAAGTGGATGATAAGAGGGACGCAGCCGCTCGAAGTAAGGCTTGATCAAGCCACTGGAGAGTTGGTCGGCTACGATAATCAAGAGAGCAATCATCAAGACGAGAAGGATCGACTCGCGAAGCGGCTTTTTGGCAAAAAGAAAGATGACTAGTCCGAAAGCAACGGCGATCCACGGCCAGCGCGAAGAGATGAGATACATAAAAGCGTCCCAATAAGGCGTGTGCGCCGCATTGATGGCTAAAAAAGCGTCTCGCTCCCAGAGTGCTAACTGCTCAACCATAGTTTCTATCCTT
>URKO01000070.1 GCA_900548415.1 uncultured Porphyromonas sp. | reverse complement strand
GGTATAGGTCTCGGAGCAGGTCTCAAGCTAGTCTCTCGAAACAACTGGAGCGGAGAGATAAGCCTGCGTCTAGGTCGTAATCTCGTGAAGGTGTGTGACTGGAACATCGCCTACATATACCCTGCGATCTCGGTGGGGTACCGCTTCTAGCAATGTTGTGATAGATCCCAAGAGACTACGATGATACCGCGGATACAGACGAAACTAACGCTATTGACGATCTTCCTGACACTAGGCTCACTCGGGCTAGCTGCTCAGATGCGTGTTGAGCCTTCACATCCAGTCAAGTATCACGAGGTTCGGCTTAATCTTTTTGCGTTGCCTTTTGCTTCAGAGCTGTCTGCGGAGTATGAATATGCGACAGCGCCAAACCTTAGTATTGGTTGTACTATGAGTGCCTATATAGGTGATAAATCGGCTTGTAGACTCTTCTTCCCGACTTTTGGGGTGATGCCTTATGGACGCTGGTACTTTGGCGGGAATTGGTTCTCTATTGCTAGCCCTAATGCGGGGTTCTTGATAGAGGTGAATAGTGCTATTGGCTACTATGACAAACTGAAAAATGTGTACTATTCGGGTAATTGGCTAAACTGGAAGAGAACAGAAGAGATCGTGAGCGGCACTTCGTTCGGTATCGGTCTAGGGGCTGGGTTTAAGTATGTAACGCGAAATGGTTGGAGTGCAGAGGTGAGTCTGCGTATGGGTCGTAATCTTGTGAAAGCATCTAATAGAAATGGGGGTTACATATACCCCGCAATCTCTGTGGGCTACCGCTTCTAGCGGGTGTCAAGCTCTGGGCGAAACAAAAAAGGTTCTAACCTCTCTTGTGAGGCTAGAACCTTTTGTCATAATAGGCGTGAGGGCTTATGCGCCCTGCTGCTCTTGGGTGCTGAGCATACCGCAGGCGGCACTGATGTCTTCGCCACGGGAGGTGCGGATGGTGGTCGGTATGCCCGCCTCGCAGAGCCGATCGCGGAGCCACTCCATGCGGGTCATATCGGAGCTGGGCAGGTCGATGTGCGGGATGCGGTGGTAGCGGATCAGGTTGACGTGGCAGTCGAGCTGTGCGAGTAGACGCTTGAGGGCTGCGAGGTGGCGGGGCGTGTCGTTGAGCCCTGAGAAGACGATGTACTCGAAGGTGAGACGACGCTGACGGCTCCAGTCGTAGTGTCGTAGGAGTGCCACCGTGTCGGCAAGGGGCATGGCTCGCTCTACGGGCATGATCGCTAGACGCTCCTCCGACAGTGGGTTGTGCAGGCTGATAGCCAGATGACAGGTGCACTCGTCCAAGAAACGCTCCAAGCCAGGTCGCAGTCCGATGGTCGAGACGGTGATGCGCTTAGGACTCATTGCCAGTCCCTGCGGATCGGTCAGACAAGTGATCACTTGCAGGAGCGTGTCTATATTGTCCATCGGTTCGCCCATTCCCATGAAGACGATGTTGGTCAGTTCATTGACCTCAGGCACGGAGAGGATCTGGTTGAGGATTTCGCTTGCCGAGAGGTTAGCACCGAAGCCTTGCTTGCCCGTCATGCAGAAGAGGCAGTTCATCTTGCAGCCTCGCTGTGACGATACGCAGAGCGTGGCGCGGTCTCCCTCGGGGATCATGACCGTCTCAACGAAGCCCCCACCAGCGGCAAAGAGGTACTTGATCGTGCCGTCTCGTGAAGTCTGCTGTAGATGAGGTGCCGCACGGCCTATCTCGTAGTGCGAGGCGAGCAGAGCGCGCGCCTTCTTGCTCAGATTGGTCATCTCGTCCCACGAGGAGACATGCTTCTGGTAGAGCCAGTCGGCGATCTGCCGACCTGTGTATTTGGGCAGTCCTAGGCCAACGGCTAGCTCCGTGAGCTGCGCAGGCGTCTTGCCGAGGATCTGGTGCGTTGCTGTCATGAGAGGGGGCGTATCAGACGAGGTCAAAGTCAAGCTGTCGCTGCTCTAGGTCGGCACGAGCGACACGTACGGTGATCGGGTCGCCAAGGTTGTAGCGCTTGCCAGTGCGTCGTCCACGGAGGCGGTAGTTCTTCTCATCGTACTCGAAGTAATCGTCCTCGAGCTTGCGGATCGGTATGAGCCCCTCGCAGTGCGACCCCTTGAGCTCCACATAAAGACCCCACTCGGCGACCCCGCTGATGACTCCATCGAAGACTTGTCCCATACGAGCTTTCATATACTCCACCTGCTTGTACTTGATCGAGTCACGCTCTGCCTGTGTGGCTATCTGCTCCTGCTCGCTGCAGTGCTGGCACTGCTCCTCGAGCTTGCCCTTTGTCACAGAGCGACCACCTGCATAGTAGCGCGTCAAGAGACGGTGCACCATCAGGTCGGGGTAGCGACGAATAGGTGAGGTGAAGTGGGTGTAGAAAGCAAAGGAGAGTCCGTAGTGGCCGATGTTGTCTGGCGAGTACTCGGCACGAGTCATAGAGCGGATGGCGAGCGTCTCGATGAGGCTCTCCTCACGCTTGCCCTGGACGCTGTCGAGGAGCTTATTGAAGGAGCGACTCACCTGACGATTCTCGCCACTGAGATTGACTTTGTAGCCAAACTTACCCGCAAAAGAGGCGAGCGCCATCAGCTTCTCTTCGCTAGGCTGTGCGTGGACACGGTAGACGAAGTTCTTCGCCTTCTTGCCCTTGGCACGAACCTGCCCGATGTCTTCAGCAACGGTGCGATTGGCCAGAAGCATAAACTCCTCGATGAGGTGGTGCGACTCATTGTCTATCACCTCCTCGACACCCGTGGGGCGACCCTTGGGGTCTAGTACGAAGCGCACCTCTTGGCTCTGAAACTTGATCGCACCCTCGTCAAAGCGGCGCTTACGCAACTGCTGGGAGAGCTCGAAGAGTGGCTGAATGATCGCCTGCTGGGTGTCACTGCGTCCCTCGATCACATCCTGCGCCTCCTCGTAAGTCATGCGCTGATCGCTCCGTATCACCGTGCGACAGATGCGGTACTGCTGTACGTGCGCTGCATTGTCTAGCGTGAGGATACAGGAGTAAGCGTACTTATCCTCGTTGGGGCGTAGCGAACAGAGATTGTTGCACAGTGCCTCGGGGAGCATCGGGATGGTGCGGTCCACGAGGTAAACGCTGGTGCCACGTGCGTAAGCCTCCTCGTCAATCTTGGACCCCTCGGTGACGAAGTAAGAGACATCGGCGATGTGAACGCCCACCTCGTGCCGACCATCGCCGAGGTCACGGTAAGAGAGTGCATCGTCAAAGTCCTTAGCATCGGCAGGGTCAATGGTAAGCGTCGGCACCTCGCGAAAGTCCTCTCGCTGTGCCAGCTGCTCTTGGGTAATCTCGCCCGAGAGTCGCTCAGCCTCGTCGATAGCAGCCTGTGGGTAGTCGTAGTCTATATTGTATTCGGTCAGTATGGCGCGCATCTCGGTGTCGTTGTCGCCCGCCTTGCCGAGTACCTTGAGGACACGTCCCGTGGGGATCTTGTCCGAGCTAGGCCACTCGGTGATAGCCACCTCTACCTTAGAGTCTCGCTGAGCACCGTTTAGTTCGCTGAGCGGGATCAGTATGTCGGTCGAGAGGGTGCGGTCTTCGGTGACGAAGATGGCCCAGTCCTTTTTGAATTCCAGTCGTCCGACGAAGGTATGCTTTGACCGCTCGATGATGTTGATCACCTCGCCTTCTAGATCTCCGCCCTGACGCTTGGCAAAGAGACGCGCCTGTACCCGGTCGCCGTTGAGCGCGTGCATGGAGTTGCGCTCGGCGATGAAGATGCTCTTGCCATCCTCGTCAGAGATAAATGCGTTGCGCCCGTTGGAGCGACGCTCGAAGGTGCCGAAGAGCAGAGCTCCCGAGAGATTATAGCGATAGGTGCCTGGTTTGACCCGTGTGAGCGTGTCGTCCAGTTCCAGCACCTCGAGGATGCGGCTGATGGACTGGCGCATCGGTTGCTCCGTGATGCCGAGTTGCTTGGAGACCTGCTTGTAGTTCCACGTGTGGGTTGGGTTTGTGGCAAAGAGCTTGACGACGGCTCGTGTTAGTTCGTCGAGGTTAAGCCGCTTCGCGCCGGAGCGTTTGGTAGGGTTCTTCTTGGGTGTGTTTTTCTTTCTAGATGGTTTTGTCATAATCGTTTGGTTAATGTGTGTATGCGTTGTGGGCTTACTGCTCGGGTCGGTAGGGGCCGCTGTGCTCGTCCTGGAGGATGCTCAGATAGCTCTTGTAGCGCGAGGGTGCAATGCGTCCCTCTTCGAGTGCCTTGAGAACAGCGCAGCCCGGCTCGTGGAGGTGTGTGCAATTGGCAAAGCGACAGTCGCTCGAATAGGCAAAGAACTCACGAAAGAAGTGGCTCGTGTCCTCTTCGCTCATCTCTAGCGTGCCAAAAGCTTTGATCCCAGGTGTGTCGATGATCCAGCCCGAGTGCGGGGCTGGTAGCTGATACATCTCCGAGTAAGTAGTCGTGTGCTGCCCCGTCTCGTAGAGCGAAGAAATCGCTTGCGTTGCTAGCTCTAGGTTGGGAATCAAGCTGTTGAGTAGGGTCGACTTGCCGGTGCCTGAGTGTCCCGCTATGAGCGTGCACTTGCCATCGAGCAGCGACATGAGTGCGTCGGTGCCTTGATGTTGCAGTGCCGATATGGGGTGGCAGGGATAGCCCAGCGGGGTATAGATCTCGGTCAGTTCGCGCATCACCTCCTCCTCGTCGGGCTTGAGGTCGTCGACCTTGTTGATGAGGATCTCGGTGGGGATGCGGTACGCCTCTGCCGTGGCGAGGAAGCGATCGATGAATGTGTAGGAAGTGCGAGGGCGAGCGATGGTGACCATCAGGAGGGCTAGGTCAATGTTTGCCGCAAGGATGTGCGACTCCTTAGAGAGGTTGGTGGCGCGCCGTATGATGTAGTTGCGTCGTGGCTCGAGAGACTCTATATAGGAGACCTCCTGCTGTGGGTCTGGCGTGAAGTGTACCCAGTCACCGACCACTACGGGGTTGGTGCTGCGAATGCCCTGTATGCGCACCCGCCCTTTGATCAGGCAGGCGTAGACCCGATCCTCTTCGGGCACGTGCACTGCACAGTTATTGCCGATGACCTTGATGACTCTGCCTCGCATAGGGTAGGGGAAAATGGGGAAAATGTGAGCAAAGCCACAGCCCACAGCTTGAGAGGATGAAAGGGGCAGACAATGCGGAAATAGTCTCTCCGCTCTGCCTGCCGTCTCAGGCTGTAGGTGTGACTTGCATAAGGGTGAAATGTGATAGGGAGGGGGCGGGGGATTAGATCGTCATGATCTCCTTCTCCTTAGCTGCTAGAGCCTCCTCGACGCGACCTATGTACTTGTCGTGGAGCTTCTGAGCGTCGTTCTCCGTTTGCTTGATCGTATCCTCTGGTAGGTCCTCGGCTTTGACCGCTTTCTTCGCAGCATCGATAGCGTCACGGCGCGCATTGCGAATGCTGATCTTCGCCTCCTCGCTCTCAGCTTTGCACTGCTTGACTAGCTCCTTACGACGCTCCTCGGTAAGGGGCGGCATAGCGATGCGGATCATCTCGCCATTGTTCGTCGGTGTGATACCCAGGTTGGAGTCGAGGATACCCTTCTCGATATCTTTGATGAGCTTCTTGTCCCACGGTGTGATAGCGAGCGTACGCGCATCGGGTACAGTCACTGTCGCAACCTGGTTGAGAGGCATCGGAGCCCCATAAGCCTCTACGGTAATGTCGTCTAGTAGGACAGGATTGGCCTTGCCCGCACGTATGCGGTCTAGCTTGTCCTGAAGAAATTCGACAGCTTTGAGCATAGACTGCTCAGCAGGTTTGGTAAATTGGCTTGTACTCATATTTCGTTGTGATTGGTTTCTAGGTTATTGATTAGGAAACGATAGACCCTATCTCCTCGCCACGCATCACACGAGCCAGATTGCCCGTCGTGTCCATGTCAAAGACGATGATCGGCAGGTGGTTCTCCTGACAAAGTGTCATAGCGGTCAGATCCATAATCCTGAGCCCACGGTCGTACACCTCTTGGTAGGTGAGACGAGAGAGCTTGGTCGCTGAGGGGTCGCGCTCAGGATCGGCCGTGTAGATGCCGTCGACGCGGGTCCCCTTGAGCATGATGTCAGCTTGTAGCTCTATGCCACGGAGAGCTGAGGCAGAGTCGGTGGTAAAGAACGGATTGCCCGTGCCGCCAGCGATGAAGACTATATGCCCCTGCGCTAGCAGTTGGCGAGCCGTGAGCGCATCGTAGTAGCGGGCGTAGGGCTCCATCGGTGTACTGGTCATGACGACCGCCCGAGGGGTGCCTTGTATAGAGGGGCACTGCGCATTGATCGCCGCACTGATGGCGAGCGCATTGATGACCGTGGCGAGCATGCCCATACGGTCGCCCGACACACGATCCAGCCCTTCGGCAGAGCCTGCCATGCCTCGGAATATGTTGCCACCGCCCACCACGATAGCCACCTCGACGCCCATATCGCTGATCTCGATGATCTGCGAGGCGTAGTCGTGGAGCCGTGTCGTGTCGATGCCTTGCTTAGAGCCCGCTGCGAGCGACTC
>URKO01000069.1 GCA_900548415.1 uncultured Porphyromonas sp. | reverse complement strand
GAGAAGGGCCCTATCAAGAATAAGGGTGATATGACTGGTGGTTGGCTCCACTTCAAGCTCTCTACACCTGCTGGTGAGACCTACAAGAACCGTATCGTCGTCAAGCTCATCCCTGAAGATGGTAGCGAGACACTCTCTTGGACGATCAACGTCGCAATCACCGTCAAGTAACATACACACCTAAATCAACAGACACTAATATGAAGCACGTTCTAACTATACTACTATCCCTCATAGTAGTCACCCTAGCGCAAGCGCAGCTACCTCAAGTAGAGCTCAAGGATCTACAGAACAATGTAGTCAACACGAGCGAACTGAGTAACGACGGCAAGCCCTTTATCATCTCATTCTTCGCTACCTGGTGCAAGCCTTGTCTCCGTGAGCTCAAGGCGATACACGAGGAGTATGTAGACTGGCAGGAGGAGACGGGCGTCAAGCTCATCGCGGTATCTATCGATGAGGGGCAAAACGCTGATCGCGTCAAGCCTCTAGTCGATGCTCTCGGCTTTGAGTACGAAGTCTTACTAGATCCCAATGGAGACTTCAAGCGAGCTATGAATGTCAATATGATACCCCACGTATTCGTCATCGATGGCAAGGGGCGTGTCGCATTCTCTCATAGCGGATACACCGATGGTGGTGAGCAAGAGCTCATCGCAAAGGTGCGTGAGCTACTACAAGCCACAGAAGAGTAACTAGATCATAGCACATAGTAAGAGGAGAGACCTAGCACCCACATAGAGTGCTAGCATCTCTCCTCTGAAATGATTTGACAAGCTAACGGACCGAGTACGCTCGATCCATCTATTTTTCAATTTCCCCTTTTTTAGACACAATCTATATGCGACATACGCTACGCATCGTACGGCACCTTTGCATACTATCCTGTATGGGTCTCGCTACACTAACGGCCCTCACTGCTCAAAATGATAACGAGTGGAAGCCTTGGGACAAGTTCTCCCCCTCCTTTAGCGTGCAGAGCGATATGCTCTTCTCTCTAGACAACAAAGCTAACGGATACAAGACCTGGATGGGCAATAGCTACGTAACAGGTACCCTACGAAATAACTACCTCGAGCTAGGACTTCGCTACGAAGAGCTACTACGACCCATGCCCGGTCACGAGCCTGAGCAGGGGCGTGGCATACCACACCTACACCTCAAGGGCTTCGTGGGCAAGTATGCTGAGGTCACGCTGGGTGACTTCTACGATCAGTTTGGATCAGGCATCCTCTTCCGCAGCTATGAGGAGCGTACCCTGGGCATCGACAATGCCGTACGAGGTGTACACGTATCTCTCACTCCATACGACGGTGTACGACTCAAGGGATTCACCGGTCAGCAGCGCAACTACTTCGACCGCACCTTCCGCCTCTTCAACAAAGATCGTGGCTTCATATCAGGGGCTGATGGAGAGCTCGCTATCCACCAGTGGGTACCAGCTCTACGAGACAATCAGATGACGCTCACACTGGGCGGTGCTTATGTCAATAAGGTCGAAGGCGATGAGATCATACCCGTAGAGACGCCCGCAGGGATGACAGGTCCCATGCGACTCAACCTGCCCCGTCAGGTGCACGCCTTCGGGGGGCGCGCTAAGTTTACACTCGGTGGATGGGTACTCAACGGCGAGTACGCCTACAAGAGTAGCGACCCCACAGCGACCAACCACTACATCTACTCTCCCGGCTCTGTAGCTATGCTCTCCACCTCCTACTCACAGCGTGGGCTGAGCCTCCTGCTACAAGCTAAGCGTAGCGAAAACTTCAACTACCTCTCGGCTCGCTCTTCTGTCGGTACGCCTCTACATATCAACCACCTGCCAGCCTTTACCGCTAATCATACCTACACCCTCGCAGCACTCTACCCCTACGCTACACAGCCTGATGGCGAGTGGGCTCTACAGGGTGACATACGCTATACCATCCCCAGAGGTACCCTCCTAGGCGGTAAGTATGGCACTGGACTACGAGTCAACTATGCACATGTCAGAGGCCTCAAGAGCGTCGCTACAGACCAGCTTCCTCTAGATGCGGAGAAGAACAAGCTCTATGGCACTGACGGCTATCAGCACCCCTTCTTTGGCATGGGTGAGCTATACTACTCGGACTTCAACTTCGAGCTGAGCAAGAAGTTCTCTCGCACCGTCTCCATGACCTTCGAGTACTACCACCAGATCTACAACCAGCAGGTCGTCGAGGGGCACGCCATCAATAACCCGCTCGTCTATAGCAACATCTTCGTCCTCGACGGCAAGTTTAGACTAGCTCCTCGCTACACGCTACGCACCGAGCTACAGTACCTATACAGTCGTCAGGCTGAGGGTAGCTGGCTCTTTGGTCTGGCCGAGCTATCAGTAGCACCACACTGGATGATCTCCCTATCGGATCAGTACAATATAGACGCCACCAAGGAGCACTACTACATGGGCTCACTCACCTACGCCAAGGGCAATCACCGCCTACAGCTCGGCTACGGACGTACACGCGCTGGTATCAACTGCTCTGGGGGCGTATGCCGCTATATGCCCGAGACGAAGGGTATATACCTAAGCTACAACGGATCATTCTAATGCGCCGCCACTTCATTATCACATTTGACCATTATATCAAGATGAAACTATATACACGCTATACAATCCTCTCAGCTCTAGCTCTCATCCTTATGGCAGCCTGCAAGCCTATGCCTGAGAGTGAGCGATTCATTCCCAATGAGATCGAGACCACAAAGGGGCGCTCCGTACTCATCGAGGACTACAGTGGTGTGGGCTGTATCAACTGCCCGGGCGCTGCTCAGACGATCACCGAGGCCGCACAGCCACATGGCAACAAGGTAGTCATCGTTGCGATACACGGGAGCAATACCGGCATCGGCACACGACCCAAGGAGGACCCCAAGGGGCTATACAATCTCGAGGCAAAGACCTACTTCGAGCGACTCCATTCGGACAAACTACCTGTTGCGACATTCAATCGTCGTCCGCTAGCCAGCAATGGTGACAAAACCTTTAGCACCAGTGCTGCACAGTGGCCTGGCGAGATGCAAGCGGTGCGCGAGCTTCCGCAGCTCTACAAGATAGACCTGCAGGTCTCTGAGAGCAACCGCAAGGTTACGGCACAATGCACCGCTACCGCTCTAGAGGGTGCCGAGGTAGCTACAGATCCAGAGCTATACCTACAGCTCTGGCTCATCGAGGACGACATCATAGCTCCCCAGCACTTTTCAGCTAGACTCCAGGAGGACTACCAGCACAATCACATCTTCCGTCAGACGCTCAACGGCATCGACGGAGAGGCTTACCAGCTGGGCAAGAGCTACGACAAGACCAGCGCCATCGAGCGAGAGGTCATCAACCCCGACCACTGCTCCGTCGTCGCTATACTCTACGACCACAAGACTGGCGAGGTCTACGAGGTCACAAAGGCTCCGTTACGGTAATCCCCAGCGACCAATTAGTCAGCTAATACTCCTAAACGAAACGCAGACCATCAAGACACTCATCCGTCTTGGCGGTCTGCGCTTTTGTTAGCTGTTAGCTGTTAGCTACTACTGCACCCTGTAGGGACGCTCGAGAGTATCTAGCGGGAGGGCGTCCGTTGCGTCAAAGCAAGACGCCCCGCTCCGATCACTCCAATCACTCTAACTTCTAACCTCTAACCTCTAATCCGATTTTCTACGTAGAAATTAAAAAGCCATTCCTTGGAACTCGTATGCGCAACCGAATCAGTGCAATAGCATGACGACATCCGTACGCACGCAGTGTCCCTAGTTTGCAACTCCCTTGCAATTGATTTGGCGTATCTTTGCCTATAGAGAAATATCACTCACTATGAAACAAACTACCGAATATATTCCCATCGTCGGCATGCACTGCGCCGGATGCGCTGCTGCCGTAACAAACAAACTGCAAGGTGTCACCGGTGTCCTCGAGGCCACCGCACAGATAGACACCCGCTCCCTATACATCGTGTACGACGCCGAGCAGATCACCCGCGAGCAGATCGCTGACCTGGTCGCCTCACTAGGCTTCTCACTCATACTCACAACAGACGAGACCGAGGCCGTCAGCCAAGCGTTGGAGCAAGAGCGTCGCTCAGCGCGTCAGCTAGCATGGCGCACAGCCATCGGCGCAGCTCTGACCATCGGCGTCATGATCTGGATGTATCTACTCGGAGGTGTCGGCGAGCATTGGGTCGCCCCGCTCGTCGCACTCGTGGCATACATCTATGTCTCAGGACCTTTTCACTGGAGAGCCGTGAAGCAACTAAGACGGGGCGTCATGGGCATGGACACATTGGTCTTCCTCAGCACCACCTGCTCCGTCATCGGATTGATCCTCGCCTACGGCTCCGAGGGGCACCAGCTGCACCTCTACCTCGATGCGCTGGTCATGATCCCCGCCTTCGTACTCATCGGCAAGTGGCTCGAGCAGCGCGCCACAGCCTCCACAGCTAGTGCCTTGCGGGCACTCCTCGACTTGACGCCTCGTGAGGCGTCGCTCGTCGTCGGTGAGGAGACAAGACGCGTGCCACTGCAGTTGGTACAGCCCGGCATGACCGTGCGGGTACGCCCTGGCGAAGCGATCCCTGTCGATGGCGTAATCACTTCGCAAAGTGCAACCCACATCAACGAACAAACCATCACCGGTGAAGCAGAGGCTGTGGAACGTGGCGAGGGCGACAAAGTCTTCGCTGGAACCATCTGCCTCTCCACCGCCATAGAGGTACGTGCCGAAAGCGTTGGCGCCGACACCGCGCTGGGACATATCGTTGCAACTGTGCGCAAGACCTTGGCGGACAAACCTCCGCTACGTCTCTTGGCCGATCGCATCGCACAATACTTCGTACCTGCCATACTCCTCCTCGGGCTACTCACCTTTGCCCTATGGTACTGGGTCGTAGAGCCAGGCGCACTCGATCTAGCTGCACGCTACGCTATCTCCGTCCTCGTCATCGCCTGCCCCTGCGCTTTGGGCTTAGCCACACCCACCGCACTGACCGTAGCTGTCGGCGAGTCGGCTCGGAGGAACATACTCTTTGCCGAGGCCACGGCACTGGAGACGTTGCCCCGTGTCGAGGCTTTCCTCCTAGACAAGACTGGTACCCTCACCCTGGGCAGCCCCTCAGTCACGGAGCTGCAATGGTTCATCCCCGAGGAGAATCGCGCCGCCATGCTCTCGCTCATCGTCTCTGCCGAGCAACACAGTCTGCACCCACTGGCGCAAGCGATCGTCGCTTATGGCGAGGCGCAGGGAGCGACGACCAGCGAACTGACCGTCACCGAGCAACCAGGGCAAGGCTTGCTCGTCACGACGCCTGAGGGTGAGCTGCGCATCGGACGCGCCTCGTGGATTGCCGAGGGGGGCGTTGCGTCGGTACCGCCTTGCGACCTCACAGGCTCGCTCGTCTATGTGGCGCAGGGGGCCCAGCTCGTCGCTATCATAGCTCTCTCGGACACGCTCACACCGCACGCTGCTGAGACGATTGCACAGCTTAAGGCGCAAGGCAAAAAGCTCCTCATGCTCACGGGAGACCGCAAACCCGAAGCGGAGCGCATCGCTCAGCAAATAGGAATAGACACGCTACATGCCGAACTAATGCCTCAAGACAAAGAGACGATACTAGCCTCCCTACAAGAGCAAGGCCTCGTCGTAGCCATGGTAGGCGATGGCGTCAACGACGGACAGGCACTAGCTCGTGCCGACGTGAGCATAGCACTCGCCGGGGGCAGCGACCTAGCCACCTCGATGGCGCAGCTGGTCATCTCCAAGCCCGACCTATCGCTCCTCGTCGAGGCTACCGAGATAGCACGACAAACGGTACGCACGATACGCTTCAACTTCCTCTGGGCGCTTCTCTACAACGTCATCGCCATACCGATCGCTGCGGGGCTCTTCACACGATGGGGCTTGACCATCACGCCCGCCATCGCGGCGGCTGCCATGGCGCTCAGCTCCATCTGCGTCGTCGTCAACAGCCTCCTCCTGCAGCGCCGCATAGCCACGCGCTAGCCTTTGGTCGTTGGCTGTTGGCTACTACTGCGCCCTGTAGGGACGCAAGCAGGACGACGTGGGGGGGACGGACGCACTATGACTCGAGAATAGCCGTGACTGTGTCCTGTAGGGACGCACGATCTGTGCGTCCGTCCCCGTTAAAACCACGATGCTGTAACTTTTGACACAACGGACGCACAGATCGTGCGTCCCTACATGGCGACGTGGGTGGTCTGTGCGTCCGTCCCCGTTAATGGTTAGTGTGTCCAGTCGGAGGGGCAAAGCTCCGAACGACGGCTACGATTCTAATGTTACAGCGTCTGATGGTTGAGCTTGTCGTGTTGATGTAGTTCGTGTAGGGGCGGATCTGCGTGTCCGCCCTCAGGGCATACAACACTCAAACGAGGACGGACACATAGGGCCGCCCCTACTACCGCCATCCTCCACGTGGAGAAACGCCAATCTCCACGTGGCTACTCTCTTCTTTTAATGTTATCTTTGCAAAGTAGTACGACAGCTATGGCACAAGATAAGATTGAGATAGACATATTAGAGGACCTG
>URKO01000068.1 GCA_900548415.1 uncultured Porphyromonas sp. | reverse complement strand
TATTTTTCCGGCATTTCCGGGAAGCTCGGCAGGGTTTTGGGTGGTCGCTCCCGCAATTTTTCCTGCGGGTCGGGATCGTTTTCGGCTCGGTTAGGCTTTTGAGTTTAATCTTTCATTCCGAGAATAAACTACACAGATTACACTTTTGTATTGGAAAAAGTGTACATTTGCACCGTAAAGTAAGACGAAACAGTTCTAGTTATAAGTAAAAACGTCTCAAATATAGACCGTATGAATACAAATAGTCGCAAAGACAACTATGTAGCCAAGGCGATCAGCATACTCAAGCAAGAGGGCTTCAGACTATCGCTCGATGAGATGGCTACCAAGATGGGGATCACGAAGAAGACCCTATACAATAACTTCAGCTCCAAGGAGGAGCTACTCAAGGAGTGCGTGCACGCTATCTCAGAAGACTTCCAGCGTGTGCTCTCGATACTCGATGACGAGGAGGTGAGTGCCACAGAGAGCTTGACAAGATGCTTCGCACAGCTAGACGAGCTATTCGTAACGCTGAACCCCGTCTTCTTCTCCGACCTGATGCGTAGCAATCCAGACCAGGCGACACTCGAGCACCTCATGGGGTCTAGATACTTCGAAAGGAAGATGACGGCCAATCTACAGCGGGGCGTCCGGACGGGTCTCTATAGGGCCGATCTAGACATCCCCTTCGTATGCGAGTATATGTCTTACTCGATATTTGGCTTTTACATACAGGCAGTGATACGCAGCAAGCCGTTGCCCTCGGGTAGCTACTTTGCCTCCATACTACAGTATCACTTACGAGCTATCGTCTCGACACAAGGGAATTAGTTTACACACCACAATCATGATAAAATCTAATCGTCGCACTGGGCTGCTCCTCATCAGCCTGCTCCTGCTCGTAGCCTCAGGCTATGCTCAGGAGAGCTACTCGCTACAGCAATGTCTCAACTATGCTGTGCAGCACAATAGTAATGTCAAGAAGTCATCCTATGATCAGGAGAAAGCGAAGCAGGCTCGCAAAGAGGTGATCGGAGCTCTGATGCCTCAAATCAGCGGGTCGGCAGCGCTAAATGACAACCTGAAGAAGGCTAAATTCATCATGCCAAACTTCATGAACAACATGCTCCCCGAGAAGATGCGCGACCCCAACGCTTCGCAGTATATGACTATCGAGATGGGCACGCAGTACAGCGCCAATGCTGGAGTTGCCGTCAATCAGCAGATCCTCAACATGTCGCTCTTCAACACGCTCGACATTGCCAAGGTCTCCGAGCGTATGGCGACGCTGGCTGCGACCTCGACCGAGGAGGATGTAATCGCCCAGACGGCGACACTATATTATGGAGCCCAGGTCACGCAGTATGCAGCCGAGCAGATGGGACATAGTGTAGAGCTAGTGGAGAAGATGCTCCGCACGATGGAAGCTAGCTACTCCAGTGGTCTGATCAAAAAAGTAGACGTGGATCGTCTCAAGGTCAACCTGACCAATCTCAAGACACAGCATGCAGCCATCGAGAGTGGACTGGAGGTGCAGAAGAACCTTCTCAAGCTACAGATGGGACTAGAGGTCACAGAGCCGATCGTGATAGCTCCACTAGACCTAGACCAGCTAGCTCAGCAGGAGATAGCCGAGAGTAGCGCAGCAGCCTTTGACCCAGTGCAGCATATCGCTTACCAGCAGCTACAAGAGCGTGAGAAGATGGCGCAGCTACAGGAGCGCTCTAAGCGGTATGACTACATCCCTACCCTATCTCTTGCCTTCAATGCTCAGTACAACTATACGAGCGACAAGCTCTTTGGCGGTGGCAACACACAGTACAGTTACCCGACAGCGATGCTGGGGCTGAGCCTGCGGGTACCTATCTTTAGTGGTCTCTCTCGTCTCTCCAAGGTGCGCGAGAGTCACATGGATCTGCTCAAGGCGCAGGAGGATCTGCGCTCTCTCGATCAGTCGCTACGCATGGCGCATCTCAACGCTTCGCTCAAGCTACAAGACACTCAGCGGACGATCTCACTGCAAAAGGAAAACCAAACCCTCGCAGCACAGGTCTTCGACCTAGCACAGCAAAACTTCACCCTCGGTGTAGCTTCGCTATCAGATGTGCTCAATGCGAGTCAGTCGCTCGTGCAGGCGCAGATGTCTTACGCCAACGCCCTCGGCGACTATATCAAAGCCTACATCGATCTCAAGAAGAGCAAAGGCGAGATCAGAGACTTAATGAATTAAAGAACAACTCAATAGCATCACACTTATATAGTTATGAAACGAAAAGTCTATCTACCGATAACCATCGTGCTAGCTATCGGACTCATCGTACTAGTCCTAGTACTGAACAAGAAAACCACCACCGCTAAAACACAAAACCTCCTCGCTGAGGAGTCGGCCGTGGCTGTACGCACAGAGGTAGTCAGCGAGAGCGACTATACCGCAGACTTCACCGCCAATGGACTCGTGGAGGGTGTGCAAGATCTATCCTTCGTCTCCAGTCTCGGCGGACGCGTCGTCTCGCTCTATGCCGACGAGGGCGACCATGTCTCCAAGGGCAAGCTACTCGTACAGCTCGATGCCGAGACGCTCCGAGCCGATGCCGAGTCTAGTCGTGTAGCTTACGAAGCAGCCAAGAAGGACTACGAGCGCTTTCAGCAGGCGCACAGTCAGGGCGGTGTCACCGACCAGCAGCTCTCGACGATGCACACGCAGATGGTCGCAGCCCAGGGACGGTACATATCTAGTCGCAGTCGCCTTACCGATGCCTCTATCAAGGCGCCTATCTCGGGAGAGATCTACAAGCGCTACGTAGAGGTCGGGAGCTATGTCAACCCAGGCACGAAGCTCTTTGACATCGTTGATGACTCACAGCTCAAGGCTAGTTGCTTCGTGACCGAGCGCCAGCGTTTGCAACTCACCAAGGGACAGACGGTCTCCGTGGAGAGCGAGCTTTATCCTGGTCAAACGATCACAGGCAAGATATCTATGGTAGGTGACAAGGCAAACCACGCGCTCGCCTTCCCCGTGGATGTGACGCTAGACAAGCAGGACACCGACGGACTGCGCCCTGGGATGTATGTCTCCGTATCCTTTGGCAATCAGCAGGAAACGCACGGTATCTTGATTCCCCGCCGCGCTATCGTCGGCAGCGTCAAGGACGCTCACGTTTATGTCGTAGAGCAGGGCGTAGCTAAGCAGAGGGCGATCACTGCTGGCTCTCTCATCGGTGACCGCATTGAGGTGCTGAGCGGACTACAAGCTGGCGAAAGCGTCATCGTAGCCGGACTCATCAACGTATCGGACGGACTACCCGTCAAGACCATCAACGAGTGACTTAGCGGACCACAGCATGAAAATCGTAAAGTTATCTATCCAACGCCCCATCTACGTCACAGTACTCTTCATACTGCTGACTGTGCTGGGGTACTTGAGCTTCAAGAGCTTGAGTGCAGAGCTGATGCCTAAGTTTACACCGCCTCTGCTCAACGTACAGATCATCTACCCAGGCGCATCGCCTAGCGAGGTGGAGAACTCGCTAACGCAAAAGGCCGAGGAGGTGCTCTCCAGCATGGAGGGCATTGACCAGATGCAGTCTTACTCTTTCGAGGGTATGTCGATGATCATGGTCTCCTTTGACTTTGGTACCGACATTGACAAAGCTATGACCGAGGCGCAAAACCGTCTTGCTGCCAAGCGTGCCGAGCTGCCTCGCGAAGTTTTTGCCCCTCGTATATCTAAGGTGTCAGTAGATGAGAAGCCTATCCTGATCCTCTCCGCCAGAGCCGACATCGGCTCCACAGAGCTCTACGACCTTGTGGACAAGCGCATCGTCCCCGAGCTATCGCACATCAAGGGCATCGCCAATGTAGACCTCGTCGGCGGTGTAGAGCGTGAGATACAGATCAACCTTGACAAGGGACGCATGCAGGAGTTTGGCATCACACCGATGATGGTGCAGGGTGCCATCAGAGCGTCCAACCTCGACTTCCCGACAGGTTACCTGCAGAGCGACGAAACGCAGATGGCCGTACGTCTTTCTGGCAAAATAACCTCTATCGAGGAGCTACGCCAGATCATCCTGCGCAATGTCTCTGGCGCACCCATACGTCTAGAGGATGTCGCTGAGGTGGTAGACGGGGTCAAAGACCCTGTCAAGATGGGACGCGTCAATGGTCAGGAGGCGATCCTGCTCAATATCCTCAAACAGTCCGATGCTAATGCGCTCCAGGTGAGCGAAGCTGTCGGCAAGCAGATCCAAAGTCTTGAAGAGCAGTACGCCTCTGAGGGACTCAAAGTGGAGGTAGCGCAAGACACAACCACCTTCACACGCAATGCTATCAGCTCCGTGCTGACCGACCTGCTCCTAGCGATCCTACTCGTATCGCTCGTGATACTGCTCTTCCTGCACAACGTGCGCAATGCGCTCATCGTGATGGTCGTGGTGCCCGTATCGCTCATCTCCTCCTTCATCGGGATGCGCATCTTCGGCTTCACACTCAATATGATGTCGCTCCTAGCCCTCTCACTGGTCATCGGGGTCCTCGTCGACGATGCCATCGTGGTCATCGAGAATGTCTACCGCCACATGGAGATGGGCAAGAACCGTGTCCGAGCCACTTGGGACGCACTCAACGAGATCGGTCTCACGGTCATCTCCGTGACGCTCGTCCTCGTGGTGGTCTTCCTGCCGATCATCTTTACCAATTCGCTGGTGTCGGACATCTTGCGTCAGTTCTGCGCTGTGATCGTCATCGCCATCCTCTTTAGCCTACTCGCTGCCCTCACCTTGGTGCCTCTGCTCACCTCCAGGCTGGGCAACATACAGCCACTACGTAACGACCGTCCGCTGGGTCGTATGCTCACGGGCTTCGAGCGTGGCATCAGTCGCTTTGCCGAGGGCATTTCGTCGCTCACACGCTGGGGTCTAAGCCATCGCTGGGCTTTGGCAGGCATCGTCGTCGCGCTGATGGCTGCGGTGCTGGTCCTCTTCCCCTTGGGCTTTATCAACTTTGAGTTCCAGCCCTACATGGACCGCCAAGAGTGTATCATACAGCTCGAGATGCCCAAGGACATCTCTATGGCTGAGTCCAACCAGCTCGTGCGCAAGGCTGAGACGTGGCTCATGCAGCGCCCCGAGGTGGAGAAAGTGGTGACCATGGTCGGACTAACGAGTGACAACAGCCAGAGCAGCAAAGGTACCCCCTACCTCGCCGAGCTAGATGTCAAGCTCCGGAAGACGCCCGAAGGTACCGAAGCCTACGTGGCTCGTATCCGCAAGCCTCTGACCGACTACCTCGTTGATGCGCGTGTCAACGTCTATAGCGTGAGCATGACTGGCACCGTCTCCAAGGCGGCTGTCGAGTACATCGTTTCAGGTGCGGACAAGGATTCGGTGGCGCTCTTTGCGGACAAGGCTTTGGCGCTCCTGAGCACCATCCCGGGAGTCATACAGCCTACCCTTTCGGTCGAAAACGCTACCCCCGAGATCCTCGTGCGGGTGGATCGTGATAAGATGTCCAATCTGGGACTAACGCTAGACAACGTGGGGGGTATGATGCAGACCCTCTTCCAGGGCAATGACCAGCTCCGCTACACGCAGGGGGACTACGAGTATGCGATAAATATACGTGCCGACAAGCTCTCTCGTCGCTCCATCGAAGATGTAGCAAGTCTCACCGTCGCCAATCCACAAGGCGACCTGATACAGCTGTCGCAGTTTGCCGATGTGACGCTCGGCATCGGGCCTAGTCGCTTGGAGCGCTTCAACCGCAACAGCTCCGTGACCCTGCGTGCACAAGCCTACGGCGTACCAGCAGGAGCCATCGCCAAGCAGTTTATGGGCCAGCTCAGCGAGGCGCAGATGCCCCAAGGCGTACAGATACAGACCGCTGGAGATATGAAGAAGATGGCCGACTCAATGAGCGTCCTCACCACCGCTATCCTGCTCTCCCTACTCTTCATCTACCTAGCCCTCGTCCTACTGTACAACAACTGGACGGATCCGCTCGTCGTCATGGTCGCCATCCCACTATCCATCGTGGGGGCGCTCTTAGCCTTGGCTATGAGCAATACCGCTATGAGCATCTACGCCATGCTCGGCATGGTGATGCTGGTGGGACTAGTCGCCAAGAATGCGATCCTACTGGTGGACTTTGCCAACGAAGCTCGTGGCGAAGGCTTGTCCGTGGACGAAGCACTCATTCAGGCAGTCAAGCTCCGTACCCGCCCGATCCTCATGACGGCTCTGTCGACCATCATCGGTATGCTCCCCGTAGCACTCTCACGTGGCTCGGGTGCCGAGCTACGTACCGGTATGGCGTGGGTCATCATCGGCGGTATGGCGCTCTCCACGTTGCTGACGCTGATTGTCGTACCCGCCCTCTACAAAGCCTTCCACGCTAGGCAGCGCACCAGCAGCAAGCCAAAGGTCGATATAGAGGCACTGATGCAGGAGTAACCCGCACGGGGTAGCAACCCGCACGGGGTAGCAACCCGCATCAAGTTTACTTTGTCTTAGTCACGCCTGGGAGCAACCGCACTCCTGGGTGTGACTTTTTCGTTCCCCCCTTCCCGATATGCTCTTTTCGTCAAGAAGAGAGTTTTCCAACCTAGGAAATTTCTGATTCCTACTTTGGAATCGAAAAGTTCCTACCTTGGAACTAAAGAGTTCCTCCGCTGGAACTAAAGAGTTCCTCCCTTGGAACTTTTTAGTTCCAAAAG
>URKO01000067.1 GCA_900548415.1 uncultured Porphyromonas sp. | reverse complement strand
CGTTTTGCTCTGGTGGAGATCAAAACGTCAAGGGGCGGGGTGGCTACATTGGCAAGGACGGAGTGCCTCGTCTGAGCGTCCTCGATGTGCAGAAGCAGATCCGCAGCATCCCCAAGCCGGTCATCGCTGCGGTCAATGGCTACGCTATCGGTGGCGGACATGTCCTCCACGTGGTGTGCGACCTCTCGATCGCCTCGGAGAATGCGATCTTCGGGCAGACGGGTCCCCGTGTGGGCAGCTTCGATGCGGGCTTTGGCTCCTCATACCTAGCTCGTGTCGTGGGACAGAAGAAGGCACGTGAGATATGGTTCCTCTGCCGCCAATACTCCGCTCAGGAGGCTCTCGATATGGGACTGGTCAACAAAGTAGTGCCTCTCGACCAACTGGAAGATGAGTACGTACAGTGGGCCGAGGAGATGATGCTGCTGAGTCCGCTCGCCCTTCGTATGATCAAGGCGGGACTCAATGCTGAGCTGGACGGTCAGGCTGGTATCCAAGAGCTGGCAGGCGATGCGACGCTACTCTACTACCTCACGGACGAAGCACAGGAGGGCAAAAACGCTTTCCTCGAGAAGCGCAAGCCCAACTTCGAGCAGTACCCTAAGTTCCCCTAATAGTCGATGTCACCACAAGAGAGCATCCTCCACCTCCCCACGCTACTGTCACAGATAGCTGAGCGGGAGACCATAAGCGTGGAGCCATACACCCTGCGCTTTCGTCGTCCAGCCAAGACCTCCCGTGGCGAGTATGAGACGAAGCGGGTCTACTACCTACGTCTCCAGAGCCTCGAGCAGGCAGCTCATGTGGGTTATGGCGAGTGCGCCCCGATGCCTCAGCTCAGTTGCGACGATCTTCCCAACTATCAGGTGGTGCTGGAGCAGCTGGCGGGGCAGCTGGCTCAGGCTCCCGAACAGTTTGACGTAGCCTCGCTACGTCCCTACCCTTCCATCGCTTTTGGCTTAGCCACGGCGATCAATAGCTTCATCGCTGCTGGTCACAGTAGTGAGGAGGGGTCGGTAAAGCCCTTTTGCGATACCCCTTTCACCCGTGGCGAGCTGGGTATTCCGATCAATGGGTTGATCTGGATGGGCGACAAAGCCTATATGTACGAGCAGATCAAAGCTAAGCTGGCGCAAGGCTTCCGATGCTTGAAGCTTAAGATCGGCGGAATAGACTTTTCCGAAGAGCTAGAACTACTCCGCTACGTGCGGCAACACTTCTCGCCCGAGGAGATGGAGCTGCGGGTGGATGCCAACGGAGCTTTTGCCCCAGAGGTAGCTCTGGAGCGACTGAAAAGGCTGAGCGACTTTCACCTACACTCGATCGAGCAACCGATACCTGCGAGCAATCAGTGGGACGACCTAGCGAAGCTCACGGCAGCATCGCCACTACCCATAGCACTCGACGAGGAGCTAATAGGGATCCACACCCGAGAGCGCAAAGCGCAACTACTAGACGAAGGAAAGCCACACTATATCATCCTTAAACCGTCGCTCCATAGCGGGGTCGATGAGTGGATCGAGCTGGCCGAGGAGCGTGGCATCGGCTGGTGGGCGACCTCAGCGCTGGAGTCGAACGTAGGGCTTAGCGCCATCGCTCAGTGGGTCAGCCAGTACCCGATCATCCGCCCGCAAGGGCTTGGCACAGGAGCGCTCTATCTCAACAACAAGCCCTCCACGCTACGACTCGTCGGTGATCAGATGTTTTTCAGAGAGGTTAGAGATTAGAAATTAGAGGTTAGAAGTTAGAAGTTAGAGGCACTAGTATCTCTAGCCAACAGCTAACAGCCAACATGTCCGAGCACCTATATATAGATAGCGTACGAGTAGATGCGGAGAGCTTAGAGCCGTTCGCTCAGGGGCTAACTTCTGGGCGCAGAGCGGTACTACAGCCACTCCTCGCCTTTCTCAGAGAGTGGTGGGGCAACGAGGGGTATGTGGTCGTTCAAACCTGTGGCTCAACGGGCGCCCCTAAGCGGATCAGACTGACGAAGTGCGCTATGCGAAGGAGCGGACTCAGGAGCAACCGCTACTTTCAGATCGAAGCTGGCAAACGGCTCCTCCTAGCGATGGATCTGCGCTATATAGGCGCTAAGATGATGGTGGTACGCGCACTGCTCGCCGGTGCCGAGCTAATCGTGGTGCCTCCCTCGAGCCATCCGCTGGCAACACTCAACGCAGCACCACACTTCGTCTCGCTTGTACCCCTCCAACTACACCACACGCTGGAGGTACCCGCGGAGCGCAAACTACTCAGCCAAGCAGAGCAACTAATCATCGGGGGCGGAGCCATTCATCCCGCTGTGGAGGCACAACTCAGCACGCTACCCGTGGCAGCTTATGCCACCTACGGCATGACCGAGACCATCTCGCACATCGCCCTGCGACGGCTCAATGGGCCCCACGCCTCTCCCCTCTTCTATCCCCTCGAGGGGGTGCATCTCTCCCAAGGCTCCGACGGCGAACTCATCATCGAGGATCGCCTGCTCTACCCCGAAGGGCCTACACTCAAGACCCATGACCTCGTCGCGCTACACCCCGATGGGGGCTTTACCATAGAGGGCCGAGCCGACAACATCATCAATAGTGGCGGCGTCAAGATCAGTCCCGAGCCGATCGAGCGCAAGCTCTCTGCGACACTAGACGTACCGCTCGCCATCAGCTGGGTAGCCGATGCTGCGCTAGGACAAAAGCTCGTACTCGTACTAGAAGGCGACAGCCTCCCCGAAGGTTTGGCGACGACTCTAAACGAAACGTGCGAACAGCTCCTACCTCTCTATCACCGCCCGAAAGAGATCCGCTGCGTAGCGCAACTACCGCACAACGACAACGGCAAGCTCGACCGTCGCGCCCTCCAGCAGCTCCTCCGCGCTACCGCTGCTCCGCACTAACACGTCGCTTCACGGCAACTCCCAGTCTCGTAAGACTCACCACTTGTTCCAGTGGATCACCTCGTCGGGACTCTTGCGCTTCTTCTCTCGAGTTGGTTGCTCGGAGTAGCCGAGGAGGATGTCTAGGACCACCTGACGCTTGTCTGGTATGCCCAGCTCTTTGCGCACGGCGGCATCGTTGATCCAACCCAGTATGCAACTCCCGACGCCCTCCGCCTGTGCTGCTAGGACGATGTGTGCCACGAGGATGCCTAGGTCTATGGGGCGATAATCCACCTTCATCACGCGACTACCCATACGCGCCACCCAGCGTCCCCGCTCCGCTACGATCAGTAGATGTACGGGTGCCTCCAGGGCAAACTTATTCATATTTGTCACCCCTTTGATGACCGCCTGCCCCACACGCTGAGCAGCCTCTGGCTCGGAGACTGCTACGATACTCCAGGGCTGCTGATTGGTTGCAGAGGGCGCCAGCAGGGCGTTGTTTAGGATGCGCTCCAGCACCTCCTGCGGTACAGGGCGGTCAGCAAATTTACGATCGCTCTGACGCTCCCGATAGAGAGCGTATAGATCTTCAGGGTTCATAATTACAAGGGTTTAGTCAAACGAACGTAGGCGAGCGATGTACTTGCCCAAGATGTCAAACTCGAGGTTGACCACACTTCCCTCCTTAAAGTACTTGAAGTTGGTATGCTCCAGGGTATAAGGGATGATTGCCACCTCGAAAGAGTTTTCCTGCGAATTGCAGACGGTGAGGCTCACGCCGTTGACCGTCACGGAGCCCTTCTCGACCGTCATATATCCCTGGCGCATCATCTCACGATCCACCTCATAGGCGAAGGTAAAGTAGTGGCTTCCATCCATCTCTCGAATGGCCGTACAGCGAGCCGTCTGATCCACATGCCCCTGCACGATATGACCGTCCAGACGGCCACCGAGCATCATACTGCGCTCCACATTGACATAGTCGCCCACCTGTAGGAGTCCCAGATTGCTACGATCCAGCGTCTCCTGAACGGCTGTCACCGTGTAGCCCCCCTCCTCAAGCGAGACAACGGTGAGGCAAACGCCATTGTGTGCGATGCTCTGATCTATCTGTAGCTCTGCGGCAAAGTTGCAGGCGAGTGTGATGTGCAGGTTGCTTCCTTCGCGGGTTAGGCGGCGCACCTGCGCCATACCTTCTACTATTCCACTAAACATATATCTATTCGGTTTGCTCTATTGATTAGTTACTTCGCAAAGATACGAAATCATTGCTGTCTCGTAAAGGCTTTTCCCTCTAAACTAGCGGTCGTAGTCGTGGCACCTTGCGGAGCAAAGCGGTGACACCTAATGAGATGAGCGCAATGAGAAGGATGCGTAGCGGAAGGCTTACAGCTGGACAGGCGGTCAGTGCGGGGAGGAAAAGTTCGAAAAGCTTGAAGACTACCTGCAGCACAGCAAAGTGTACCAAGTAGATCCCCATCACATAGGGGTAAAGCCTACTTGCCGAGACGAAGAGTCGTGCTGTGGGTCGCCATCTGTAGCAGAGGGCGAAGAGCGAGACCACCTTGAGTACGACCAGCGGAAAGAAGTTGACACCCACCCGTCCTAACTGTTGGTAAGGCACGTAAATGAGCAGTGCTCCGTGTAGCAGCATACTCCCGATGAAGAGTGCCACGAGCCAGCCTTTGCCCGGCAACTGACTAATGGTGCGAGAGATCAGATAGCCCGCAAGGTAGTAAGGGAGGTACTGCACCCACCAGAGCAAGCAGATCTGCCGGATGCCATACGAGCGGTAGTAGAGGTCTACAGCGAGCGCCACGAGATAGCTCCCGAGCGTCAAGATCAATAGTCCTCGATTGCCCCCATAGGTAGGACTATCGCTACGCTCGATCCGCTTACAGAGCCAGCGCAGCATAGGGGTGACCACGTATAGTCCCGCCAGCATCACAAGGTACCACAAGTGATACCACTGGAAGGCGATCCACGCCTGCTCCTTCGCACAGTGCCAGAGGTAGTAGCCCAGAGACCAGACGACGAGTGGCAAGAGTATCTTGCGCCCCACACTACGCTTGTAGAAGTGTGTCAAGCTCCCAATCTGTCGCCCAGGCGATAGCATGAAGGCTCCGCTCAGCATCACAAAGAGCGGCACGGCCCCCACCGAGAGGACATACCACGGGGCAGCCTGCCAACGCTCTGACAGCGAAGACGTTCCGATAAAGTAGCCCCCAGCCGTGTGAATACCGATCACCATCACGACCGAAAGGAGCCGTAAGAGGTCCAGCCCCTGGTGGCGTAGCGTCTGCTCTGACATACCGAGTAGCCTTAGTTGCGCAGCGCAAGCAGCATCCGTAGGAACGTGTCGAAGAGTACCATCTTCGTCAGTACATTGCCACGTATCTCTCGCATCGCCTCCTCCAGGAGCCGGTAGCAAGCGCCCATTGCCTTATTGTTGACCCGTAGCTCACCCACACGCACCTCACCACGGAGCGCACGGTGCCACTGCTGTTCCACCTGCTGCATCAGTAGCTTGAGGAAAGCGACCGCTCCCTCACGTCCAGCTTTGTCCACCTCCTCACTGAGCAGCTTCAGACGCAAGATGTCGGCTCGTAGCGTCGCATCGTACCACTGTTGCGCCAGTTCTTGTAGTTTGTCTTGCGAGGCGGAGCTGTCGAGTAGCCGTAGGGCATCGCTCAGATTGCCGTCCACTAGGGGGATCATCGCCTCAAGGGCATCAGTAGCTAGCTCAGGGTGCAGTGCTGTCAAGGCCTCTCTCATCTCCGCCTCCGTCATCGGAGGCAATTCGAAGCGCTGCACACGGCTCAGGATCGTGTCTAGGAGGCGATCCGAATGTGCCGACACCAGGATAAAGAGCGTCTCGGCGGGAGGCTCTTCGAGCGACTTGAGGAGTTTGTTGGCCGCTGCATCATTCATGCGCTCAGGCTGGTAGATGATGATCGTGCGCCAGCCCCCTTCGGTGGTCGTGACAGAGAGACGTGACAGGAGACTATTGATCTCATTTACATAGATAACTGGCTGACTATTGCCCGCCTCCAGTGCTTCGAGCCAGTCCTGATCGGTAATGTAGGGCGACCGCTCGAGGAAGGTACGCCACTCGTCGAAGTATCGCTCCGTAGGGGTCTCGTCCTGTGCCGCTTTGACCACGGGATAGACGAAGATGACGTCAGGGTGTGCACTAGCTGCGACCTTCTTGCAGGAAGCGCACTCGCCACAAGAGTCCTCGCCCGTAGGAGACTGACACTGTATGTACTGTGCCCAGGCCCACGCTAGGTGAAGCCCTGGGTAGCCCTCCTGTATCTCCAGTAGCACAGCGTGAGGCATCTGGCCCGACTGGGTCAGGTGAACGAGCTGCTGCTTGAGAGCTCGGTATCCATATATATCGGCAAACTGCATGACTGCGTTTTCTTCTCTAGATTGGTAAAAGGGTTAACGAACAGTACTTCATCACATGCCTCAGCTCACGAAATGACCACACGCTGACCGCTAAACTGCCCCAACAGCCTGCGTATCTCTTGCCATGTGGATAGCTCCTGGAGGAGTGGCTGGTAGCTCTCGTAGTCTGCCTCTGGATGCTCCTCCTGTAGCGTCTGTATCTGCTTCGAGATCTGCTGACAACGCTCATCAGCGTACGCTAGCTTGTAGGTGTATAGCACCTTAAAGGTCATCTCACGCACCCACTCATCGGGTACTTCCTCGTCATCATCATCGTTATTTGGCATCTGTAGCTCCTCGCGAGCCTTGCGAGAGAGCCTGTATGGGGTAGCGTAGAGATCCACTGCCAGTGCTGCCACCTGCGGGACCTCCGAATTGCAAAGGAAGGAGCCACAGCGATGCTTTG
>URKO01000066.1 GCA_900548415.1 uncultured Porphyromonas sp. | reverse complement strand
GTAGACGACGGCGTTGTCAGCCTTGAGTTTGTCGAGGTCTAGGCCCTCGAACTCTCTGTGGGAGACGGCTAGGACGACCGCATCGTAGCGAGCCGTGGGGAGTTCGTTCTGTATCTCCACACCATACTCACGCTGAGCGATCTCGGGATTGGCCCAGGGGTCGTGGATGGTGACGTTGACATTATACTCTCGAAGCGTCTTGACGATATCGATCACCTTCGTGTTGCGCACGTCGGGGCAGTTCTCCTTGAAGGTAAAGCCTAGCACCAGCACGTTAGAGTTCAGCACCTGTATACCCCGCTTGAGCATCAGCTTGACCACCTGCTCAGCGACATAAGCACCCATGCCGTCGTTCATACGCCGACCAGCGAGGATGATCTCAGGATTGTAGCCATACCGCTGCGCACACTGAGCTAAGTAGTAAGGATCGACACCGATGCAGTGTCCGCCGACAAGTCCTGGACGGAAAGGCAGGAAGTTCCACTTCGTGCCAGCAGCTTCTAGCACCTCTAGCGTGTCGATACCCATACGATCGAAGATCTTCGCCAACTCATTGACAAAAGCTATGTTGATATCTCTCTGTGAGTTCTCAATAACCTTAGCCGCCTCAGCCACCTTGATGCTAGATGCTAGGTGAGTACCCGCGGTGATGACGGAGCTGTAGACAGCGTTGACATACTCCCCCACCTCGGGTGTGGAGCCTGAGGTGACCTTCTTGATATGCTCTACGGTATGCTGCTTGTCGCCTGGGTTGATGCGCTCAGGGCTATAACCTGCGTAGAAGTCCACGTTGAGCTTAAGTCCCGACACTTGCTCGACGACTGGGATACATTCGTCCTCCGTGACGCCTGGATAGACGGTACTCTCGTAGACCACGACGTCTCCCTTGGAGATGACCTTGCCGATGGTTGTGCTGGCTCCAATAAGGGGTGTCAAGTCCGGGTTGTGGTTCTCATCTACAGGTGTCGGCACGGCAACGACGTAGAAGTTGCAAGAGCGTATCTCCTCAATGTTTGAGGTGCAGCGAAATCCGTTGTCCAAGGCAGACTGGAGGAGTTCGTCAGAGACCTCTAGTGTAGCATCGTGTCCCGCCATCAGTGCCTCGACGCGCTTGGCGTTAAGGTCAAAACCGATGGTTGTATATTTAGTGGAGAAGAGTCGGGCTAGTGGAAGTCCTACGTAGCCTAGTCCGATAACGGCTATTTTGGCTTCTTTTAGAGCATTCATCTTTTATCGATTGTTTTCGGTTTACGTTTAGTGGGGTATTAGACAACAGCCAACGGCTAAGAGCTAACAGCCAACAGCCAGCCTACAGGTTCTCCCAGTACCAGTCACAGCAAGCGGCTAAGCCTTGACGCATAGAGTACTTAGGGTCGTAACCCAGTAGTCTCTTAGCCTTGTCAATGCAGGCTAGTGAGTGGGGTATATCACCGACACGATTGGGACCATGCTTAGGTTCGATGGCCGCAATGGCGGGGTCGTGCTTGGAGAGATTCTCCTTGAGGTAGTCGACCAACTGATTGAGTGTGGTGCGCTCTCCGAAGGCGGTGTTGTACACTTGGTTGACAGCCTCGGGAGAGGTCGTCGTCAGGGCACGCTCGTTCATCTGTATGACATTATCTATATAGGTAAAGTCGCGACTGTAGGATCCGTCGCCATTGATGACGGGCGCCTCGTGAGCCATCAGCTGCTTGACAAAGAGTGGGATGACCGCTGCGTAAGCTCCGTGAGGATCTTGCCTACGCCCGAAGACGTTGAAGTAGCGTAGCCCGATTGTCTCAACGCCATAAGTACGCGCGAAGACATCAGCATATAGTTCGTCGACATACTTCGTGATGGCATAAGGCGACAAAGGGCGACCGATCACCTCCTCCACCTTGGGGAGCTTCTCGCTATCGCCATAGGTCGACGAACTGGCCGCATAGACTAGTCGCTTGATGCCCGCATCGCGTGCAGCTACGAGCATATTGAGGAAGCCCGATATGTTGACCTCATTGGTCGTGATCGGGTCTTTGATAGATCGAGGCACAGATCCTAGGGCTGCTTCGTGCAGCACATACTCCATACCGTCGACCGCCTTGCGGCAGTCGTCTAGGTTGCGTATATCACCGACGATGAGCTCGAAGCGGTCGGGATAGGTAGCTAGGAGCGGGAGGATGTTGGCGGGCTTGCCCGTCGCAAAGTTGTCAAGACAGCGGACGGTGTGTCCTTCACGGAGGAAGTGTTCGCAGAGGTTGGAGCCGATGAAGCCTGCTCCGCCAGTGATTAGTAGTTTCATGTTTGTGTAAAAGATGAGGGCTGAAAAAGGACTCTTTGACATCCAAGTGCAAATGTACATATTTTGGAGCAATCGGAAGAGGCGCAGCACAGCCAACAGCTAACGGCCAACAGCCAAATGCCAACAGCTAATTTCGTACCTTTGGGGACATGATACAGCTCTTAGTTTGTTATTGCTTATGCAGATCGTTCTCATAGGCTCTGGAGGCGTAGCCACCTCCCTGGCCGCTGCAGTGGCGAGCCACGCTACCGCTTCGCTCTGCGGCATCTACAGTCGTCAGCTGGCGCATGCCGAGGCGCTCCGTGATCGCTTTGCACTAGCCTGCCCCGTCACCGATAGTCTGCAGCAGCTCCCCACGGCGGACCTTTACCTCATCGCTGTCAGCGACCATGCCATCAGAGAGGTTGCCACAGCACTCCCGCCACTCGGCGGCTTGGTCGTCCACACCTCCGCCGTGACCCCGATTGAGTGCTTGAGCGGGCAACGCGCTTATGGCGTCTGGTACCCGTTCAACAGCTTTGCCCGGGAGGTCATCGTTCCCTTCGAGGGGCAAAAGGTTCTTTACCAACTGGCCACTGACGAGGGCTTGACCACCCTCCAGCAGTGGAACGCTCTCCTGCAGGTTGAGGCACTCCCCTCGACACTCGACCAACGCCTCTGGCTACACCTCGCGGGCGTGCTGGCCTCCAACTGCACCAACCGCCTCTACACGCTCGCGCACCGCTTGCTGACACAGGCCGACCTCCCCACAGACCTGCTCGACGGACTCATCCTGCGCACCGCCTCCAAGGCAACCACCATCGACCCTTACAGTGCGCAGACGGGTCCCGCACGCCGGCACGATCTAGAGACCATCGCTCGCCATCGGGCACTCCTCGAGCAGCGGCCCGACGACTTGCAAGAGGTATCGCAGCTCTACAACCTATTCACCGAAGCTATCCTAGAAGACTATCCCCTATGAGACCCTACCGCTGGATCCTTGGCTCCCAATCGCCACGCCGCAAAGAGCTCCTCGCCACACTCGGCCATCCCTTTGAGATACGTACCATCGAGGGACACAGCGAGGCCTACCCTGACACGCTCCCTCTTGAAGAGGTGCCGCTCTATCTCTCCCAGCTCAAAGCGGAGCAGCTACTACCCACACTACAAGCTGACGAACTGCTCATCACGGCCGACACGGTTGTCCTCCTCGATGGGCAGATCCTCGGCAAGCCACATGACCTGGACGACGCTCGTCGTATGCTACACCGCCTGAGCGGTCGCCAGCATAAGGTGGTCTCGGGCGTTTCGCTCTCCACGATCGATTGGCAAATCTCCTTCTCGAGCCAAACGCTGGTCACCTTCGCACAGCTCACGGACAGCGAGATAGACCACTACGTAGCGCGCTACCAGCCGCTTGACAAAGCGGGCGCTTATGGCATACAGGAGTGGATCGGCTACATCGGGGTATCGCACATCGAGGGCTCCTTCTACAACGTCATGGGGCTCCCCGTGCATCGCCTCTACCGCGTGCTACAAGACGCCGATCTCTTCTCGTAAAAAGGCTGTTGGCTGTTGGCTGTTGGCTGTTGGCTGTTGGCCGTTAGCTTTTGTCCCTACATGTCGACGTAATGGGTTACATGTATCATCGTTACACGCGATCCGTGCCTTGTCAGCCTAGGCGTAGTAAGATGACCCACAGGTTGTGGGTACACATATATATAGATAGGAGTAGCAGCACGATATCCATATATCGGTAGGCCTGCCTAGGCACCACACGGTAGAGCCAGCCCAGCGCCATCGGCACTAGGAAGACCCAGTGCCCCCCGAAGATAACCGCTTCGTCTAGCCCATAGCCACCGACGAGATGCACCGCCACATCGACCGCTAGGTAGAGCGGTATGGCCCAGGCCAAAGGGTAGCGTCGTCCGACCCAGATCATCGAGAGCAGCAGTAGCACTACCCCCCACGGGAGCAGTTCCATAGCCCAGCAGGCATAGGGCATGGGTCTCAGCACCGTCTCGCCATGCAGCTCACGCATCTCTAGATCGCTGATGAGGAGCGAGTGACCGAAGAAGTCTGGCACGAGATCGGCCGACCTTGTCTGAAAGCGTAGCAGATCGTTGACCTGAGCCGTGAGCATCGATTCCTCGGCCTCTGGTCCACCCCCTCTCTGGTGGTAGAACCACCCCACCGCCACAACGAGTACCAGCAGGAGGAGTGCCGGGAGCAAAACTTTGCGCGCCCGCTGCCAGAGCGACTCTTCTTTGCTCAGGAGGAGCAGCGAGAGCGGCTTGGCAAAGTTTGTCAGCGTCACGCCACCCAGCAGGAGGCTCCAGAGCGTGGCATGCCAGCCCGACAAGCGTTTCTCTCGTTTTAGCTGACCGCTCAGACAGAGGAGGGATAAGACGAGCAAAGCCATTGAGAGCGGATAGCTCTCTACCGTAAAGGAGAGCGTCATCACCGTAAAGGTTGACAGGAGGAGCCCCGAGAGGAGCAGGCTGCGTCCCGTATCGAGCTGTACCACATGCCGCAGGTAGCCACAGCATCCCGCCACGGCAATAGCCATCAGGAGTGCCGAGGCGAGGAGTATGCCGATGAGTGCGCCCCCTTCGCCCAGGAGCGGTACCATTAGCGCCCTATTAGTAAGGTATAGCGGCGTGATCAGCGGGTGGCTCACATCCCACGCCCCGCCCCGCGTCGTGAAGCGGAAGTAGTTGTCATACCCGAGGTAAGCACCGATAGCGTCGTCCTGCGGTGTCAGTAGCCCTGTGCTATAGATATAGAGTGCTAAGAGGGAGAGTAGCGCCCACACGCCCAGCAGGCATAGTAGCTCCACCCGCCACCGCCGTAGTAACTGCTTATTCAAAAGTCCCATAGTAATGCTTCGTACATAGTGCCAGGAAGTCACGATCACTCGCGCTGTCGCCATAGCCGCAGGTTGTGACCTTTCGCCACTCCGGGAGGGCTAAGTCCAGCCGGCGCACCTTTTCGGCACCCTTACAGTTGGGCGTGGCAAAGCGTCCCGTATAGAGGCCTTCCGCCAGCTCCAGCTCCGTGGCTAGCACCAGGTCAAAGCCACGACGCCTAGCCCACGACGAGACCGCCAGATCTGTCGAAGCGGTCAGCAAGACCGTCCGATGTCCGTCACGCTGATGCTGCTCCAGCCGACGTATAGCCTCGGGGCGGAGCATCTGGTCTATCTGATCTGCAAATGCCGCTCCCCGCTGCAGGCCCTCCTCATAGCTCCAGCCACGCACCACCGTGCCAATGATGCGCTCCTTGTAGCGATCATCCGCGCCCCCACGCAACCGATAAGCAGCATACTGATAGAGGTAGTAAGGCAAATGCCACACGAGCGAACCGCGCGACTGCATCTGCACCAACCATGGCAAGAGCGTGTCCCGCCGTGTGAGCGTACCATCTAGGTCAAAGATTGCTATCGTATCCACGCGCTTACCCCTTTATACCACATAGCGTAATAGCCCAAAGAGCATGCCCCACACCACGACGCAGATAGCGATGATCGCATCACGATAAACCACCTGCGTAGGGCTACCGCTCCGCTCCTCCACGAGTGTGATCTGAAGGTAACGCAGCAAGCCCACAAGCACTGGGAGTGCCGTCAGGTAGAGGTAGTCCCCGCCAGGCTCCGCATGCACCTCGGGCGAGAGCGTGTAGAGGAGGTAGCAGATGAGTAGGACACCCACGATCATTGTCAGCGTATGGTCTAGGAAGGGGCGATTGTACCCCTTGATAGCTTGTCGCATCGCTACCCCACTGCGTTCGTAGAGAAGGTAGTCGTCACGTCGCTTGGCTAAGGCCAGGAAGAGCGACAAGAGTAGCGTCATCACCACGAGCCACTCTGAGACCACCACCCCAGCGACGATACCGCCGAGTAGCACCCGCAGCACAAAGCCTACCGAGATAGAGACCACGTCGACCACCGCTATTCGCTTGAGCCAGTAACTGTAGCAGACGTTGAGCAGCCAATAGCCACCCATGATCCCGAGCGTTTGACACCAGAGTGCACGAGGTAGGAGTGCCAGCGGCAGAGCCACCGCAAGGATCAGTAGGAGTGCGGCCATGGTCCACGCGACCGGTATCGAGACCGCCCCAGAGGCTATCGGGCGTAGCCGCTTCTTAGGGTGCAGGCGATCACGCGCTTGATCCACGATGTCGTTGACGATGTAGATCGAGGAGGAGAGCAGCGAGAAAGCCAAAAACGCCACCACCAAGCCACCCCAGAGCGACGAGTCTAGGAGCACCCCACCGAAGAAGGCGGGTGCTAGGACAAAGAGATTCTTGATCCACTGATCGCAACGTAGCAGACGTGGTAAGGTAGCGAGATTCATCTAGTAGTGACGGTTGATAGGATGAGGAATGAGTCTGCACAAAGGTACTTAGAAATTAGAGATTAGAAGTTAGAGGTTAGAGGTTAGAGCGAGACGAGTAACCCTTTGTAGGGGCGGACCTATGTGTCCGCCCGTTCTCGTCAGAGCGTTGTAT
>URKO01000065.1 GCA_900548415.1 uncultured Porphyromonas sp. | reverse complement strand
CAGAACAAAAGGATCTGATCACTGCTCGTCGCAACGAACCTTGGCGCGAGGAGCTTCGCAAGGCACATACTGGTAAGGAGCGCATGGCTATACCACGAGTCAAGATGACTGAGGTAGATCCACACGAGCGTGCTCACAGTCTAACGAAAGAGGTCAACTGTGGTCTCACCGAGGCTGAGGCTCGTCAGGAGGCTATTCGCTGTCTCGACTGTGCCAACCCCTCTTGTATGGAGGGTTGCCCCGTATCAATCAACATACCCTCTTTTATCAAAAACGTAGAGCGTGGAGACTTTGCAGCAGCTGCGCACATCATCCGTGAGAGTAGCTCGCTGCCCGCTGTGTGCGGTCGTGTATGCCCTCAGGAGAAGCAGTGTGAGAAGCACTGTATCTACACGGAGAAGATGAAGCGCGACGCCGTCGCCATCGGTTATCTAGAGCGCTTTGTAGCAGATTATGAGCGAGAGAATGGGCTGTACGAGCTACCCGAGATGGCTCCCGCCAATGGCAAGAAAATCGCCGTCATCGGTAGTGGTCCTGCCGGACTCTCCTTCGCTGGCGATATGGCGCGCTGGGGTTACGATGTGACCGTCTTCGAGGCTCTGCACGAGGTCGGTGGCGTGCTGAAGTATGGTATCCCCGAGTTCCGCCTCCCGCTACGCGTCGTCAATGCCGAGCTCAAGATCTTAGAGCAGATGGGCGTACACTTTGAGACCAATGTCGTCATAGGGCGTACGCTCTCTTACGAGCAGCTACAGGAGATGGGCTTCGTAGGCATCTTCGTGGGTAGTGGTGCTGGTTTGCCCAACTTTATGAACATCCCTGGCGAAAACCTCGCCGGCGTCATGAGCTCTAACGAATACCTCACCCGTGTCAACCTGATGGGCGCTGGTACCGAGGGTGCTGAGACACCTATCTATAAGGGAGACGTGGTCGCTGTCATCGGTGGTGGTAACACCGCTATGGACTCAGTCCGTACGGCACTCCGCCTCGGTGCTAAGCGTGCTATGATCGTCTATCGTCGTAGTGAGGAGGAGATGCCCGCACGTCATGAGGAGATCCTGCATGCTAAGGCTGAGGGCGTCGAGTTCCTCACACTACATAACCCCATTGAGTACGAGGGCAACGAAAAGGGCAAAGTGTGCCGTATGAAGCTACAACGCATGGAGCTAGGCGACCCCACACCCGATGGTCGTCGCAAGCCAGTCCCCATACCAGGAGCTATCGATGAGGTAGATGTAGATGTGGTTGTCGTGAGCATCGGTGTCTCACCGAACCCCCTCATACCGCGCTCCTTCCAAGGTCTAGAAGTTTCGCCCAAGGGGACTGTCATCGTCAACGAGCAGAACCAAAGCTCTATCAATGAGGTCTACGCTGGTGGCGATATCGTCCGCGGTGGTGCCACAGTCATCCTCGCTATGGGTGATGGGCGCAAGGCTGCTGCCAATATGCACGCAGCTCTAAGCCAGCAGTAACTTAGCACAGCCAGTAGCTCTGCCTATGCTGGCGCGCATCATCCTACCCCTAGCCCTCGAGGAGGAGTACACTTATCGTGTACCCGAGGCGCTGTGTGAAGAGGCCAGGGTCGGTATGCGTGTGCTAGTGCAGTTTGGCAGTAAGCGCTACTATTACGCTATCATATCTCAGCTGATCGAGGAGTCGGACAGGCCTCTCGGTCAGCTGAAGTCTATTATAGCCCTACCCGATCGTGAGGCGATCGTTACCTCTAGGGAGATAGACCTCTGGCGCTGGGGAGCCACCTATTACATCTGTTCGCTGGGAGCCTGGCTCACCGCCGCTATACCGAGTAGCTACCTACCCTCTAGTGAGACGCAGGTAGCGTGGCGGGAGCCAGACGAAACGGCCGAGGGCGATCCAGCGACCGACTACAAAGCGACCGAACTATCGGAAGAGATACGCTGTGAACTGCTCTCCATGCGAGGGCATCAGGCGAAGGTGAGCAAGCTGGCGAAGATCCTTGGCGACCGCATCTACCCCGAGATAGACCGACTCCTGCACGCTGGTGTACTCATCGGTAGTGAGTCTATACCACGTTACAGCCGCTCTGTGCAGGTCGGCTCGCCAGCCGTGCAGTTTGTCGAGGAGCTATGCTCCGAGGAGGCGCTCAGCGAGCTTGTCGAGAGCTTCTCCCGCGCCAAGGCGCAGAGAGCTATGGTAGAGCAGCTGATAGACCTCCTCTACCAGCATGAGCTACCGCTCGACACGCCTCTACTCCGAGAGACACTCGTCGGGAGAGACACCAATCGGCAGGCCACACTCCGTACACTCATCAAGCGGGGCATACTACGAGAGACGGCGACACTCGCCGATCCGCTCATACGCCCCACAGCACAGCGCACCGCCTCAGCAGCTGGAGAGCAGCGACAGAGTCAGCTCTTCGAGAGTCTCATCGGCGAAACGACCAAACCCGTACTCTACCAAGCGACAAGCAATGAAGAGCAAATAGAACTGGTCGTCTCGATGGTCGAGCAGATGCTCCAGCGCAACCCTGCAGCACAGGTAACTATCTATGTGCCACAACTCTTCCTCTTTGACCAAAGCCTACTCTACAGTGCCCTGCAGCAGCTAGCCAGAGGCAGCGGAGAGAGACGACGGGCGACGCCCTTTGACCTCGTCCTCTACAGCTCCTCCACGACAGACGCCGAGCGGATGGCGCTACGTGCTAGACTCCTCGGGCTGACACACCGAGAGCGTGGACTCATCGTCCTCACCTCTCGCATGGGTAGCCTCCTACCCCTCTCGCACTGTGACCTCGTCATCGTCACCGACGAGGAGAGTAGTCGCTACAAGCAGTCCGAGCCTGCCCCACGCTATCATGCGCGTGACCTGACTGTCATCGCCTGCAAGAGCAGCCAGACGCCTCTCCTACTGACTACCGTTGCCCCCTCTGCCGAGGCACTATACAACGTAGAGCGGGGATACTACCGTTCGCTTAATCAGCTTGATACATCGACCACTACCACTCCAAGAGCGCCACGTCCCTTCGAGCTGATCGACCTATCCCTTCAGCGCAAGCAGGGCAAGCTCCCATGGGGACAAATGCTCTCCATCGAGCTACGCAAAGCCCTCCTCGAGCAGTGCCAAGCAGGACACAAAAGCATCCTCCTACTCAATCGTCGGGGCTACGCTCCGCACCTTGTCTGTAGACATTGTCAGAAGACGCTCCAGTGTCCCAACTGCGATGTAGGGCTGGTCTACCACAAGTCTACGCAGAGCGTCAGTTGTAGCTACTGTGGCTTCACAGCGTCTGCTCCTCGCATCTGTCCCCATTGTCATCAGAGTGACCAGGTTCCTCTAGACAAAACAGAAGTTGCGATAGACAACAGCCGGGGAGCCTTTAGCATACAGGGTTATGGTGTAGAGCGTATCGCCGAGGAGCTCACGCTCTTCATCCCGACAGAGGTTCACATCCTAGAGCTCAGTGCCTCGCAATACTATAATAAGGAGGCGCAGCAACGGATGCGTCAGCTGATACGTAGCGACGAACCCGCCATACTGGTCGGCACCTCAAGTCTTATCTACCTAGATGCCATCCGCAATGTGGGGCTCATTGGCTTGGCAAATCTAGACCAGCTGATCGTGGGCGATGACTTCAGAGCCAACGAGCGGGCCTATGCCGCACTCAGTCGCTTCGGGAGCAACTACCCCTCAGCGCAGCTCTACATACAGAGCTACCAGACCGACACACCTCTCCTCGAGAGCCTGCAGGGCGGTGACACGGCAGAGCCTTATGGTATAGGCGAGCTGGCAGAGCGTGAGTACCTCCGCTTCCCCCCCTATGTGCGCCTCATCTACGTTTACATACGAGGAGCCTCCGAGGGAGATGTCTGCTACACCGCAGCTGCGCTAGCACGTGCGATGCAGGCGGAGCCGTTTCAGCCACTTTGGCAGGCTTCTGAACCCAACGCGCCCTACGTCTCTTGGGTGCGTATGCGCCATATTCGCTATATTTGCATGAAAATTCGTCCCTCTAGCCCTTGGCGGGAGGTGCGAAGGCAGATTTCTCATATTATCTCCACGATACAGAAGAGTGCTATCCAAGCTCGGAGGGTGCAGATCTACTGCGATGTAGATCCACTCTAGCACTATGACGAGCTAGACGCTCAGCCTATCGTGTGGGGATGTGAGCTTTTTAGATTATACTCATTCGAGTCCTATATAAGTAGTATCCATGCATCACTATCGCTTTACCTTCTTATTATCACTCATCGCCCTTATCGGGTCATACCCCTTAGCAGCACAGGCAGATCACTCGGCAAGCCTCCAGAGCGAGGCTGACAGCGTCACGGCGCCCGTCGAGCTCACGACCCTCAAGGTGCAGTACCTCCTCAATCGCTCCAACCCCGTGGCACCACTACCCAAAGAGGTACTCCCCACCACCCTACTGCTGCAAGCTCCCCTCTCGTCGGCCGTGAGCGTCATCTCTACTGACCAAGCTCCCGAGCTATCTCTAGACTTACCCATCAGCTTAGTAAGCAAAAGCAGTCCAATTGCCACAGCACTGCAAAACGAAGAGCTACAGCTCCCCCTCTTACAGCAATACTACGAGCGTAGCTTGCAAAGCGTCAACCAGCTCAAGCTTGCCACCCCCACATTCATCACACGTCGAGAGGGCGATCTACTGGCACACCGCATAGATATAAGCACCGTCGGGAGCTCGAAGCCTATCGTCGATGCGACCATTGATGCCCCCTTTGCAGGCGTTAATGCGTCAGACCAGCTTCACGGGGTAACGCTTGGCAGGAAGTACTGGTTCCCAGGACTAGAGAGCAACATACAGTTTAGCCAGACCTACATCTCGCCTAACTGGCACAAGGGTGGTAACAGCGCCCTCGCACTCCATAGCAAGCAGCTCCTCCGTCTGAGCTACGAAAAGGACAAGGTCAACTGGCTCAACGAGCTAGAGTGGCGTCTCGGACTCAACGCTGAGATACGTGACTCGCTCCAGGGGTACAACGTCTCTGATGACCTCCTCCGCCTACGTAGCAACTTAGGTATCAAGGCCTTCAAGGGGTGGTACTACTCACTAGATGTAGAGGCTCGCACGCAAGCCTTCGAGCAGCGGTCTGAAGATAAGACCGTGGTCTACTCTGCCTTTGCTTCACCACTCACACTCACCGCGGGTCTCGGTATGAAGTGGGTCGTAGACAACAAGTCCAAGACCTACTACGGGCGCCGCTTCCGACTAGACCTCAATATCGCTCCCCTCGCCTATGACTTCAAGTGGTCTGCGCGCAAGGATATAGACATGACCCGACATGGCTTTGAGGAGGGCAAAAACATCTACAGCGCCATCGGATCTATGCTTCGCGCCAATATGATCTGGAACTTCACCGACACCTTCGCATGGGAGTCGCGACTCTACTACAATACCAGCTACAAGCGTATCGAGACCGAGTTTGAGAACTCTCTCGTCTTTGCCTTCAGTCGCTACATCTCCACCCGTATCAACGTCTTGCTACGCTACGATGATGCCGTACCGCTCACCCCTGAGAATAGATCTCGTCTACAGATCTACGAGATGCTGACCATCGGCTTCGACCTTAAGATTTAACCAGCTGATCTCATGCAGTTTACCATAGACCATACCTGCCCCCATAGCGACGCACGCACTGGAGTCATCAAGACCGCTCACGGAGATATACAGACCCCCGTCTTCATGCCTGTGGGCACTGCGGGAGCCATCAAGGCGGTCACGATGGAGCAGATGGAGCAGGAGACCGATGCGCGGATCATCCTCGGCAATACCTACCACCTCTACCTACGTCCCGGCATAGAGATACTCAAAGAGGTAGGCGGCCTGCACCGCTTCGGCACTTGGAGCAAGCCCATCCTGACCGATAGTGGAGGCTACCAAGTCTTCTCATTAGCAGCCATGCGGCGCATCACACCCGAAGGCGTCACCTTCGCCTCGCACATCGACGGCTCCAAGCACCTCTTCACACCCGAGCGGGTTATGGAGATAGAGCGTGCCATAGGGGCAGACATTATGATGGCCTTCGACGAGTGCTGCCCAGGAGATGCCAGCTATGCCTATGCCAAGCAGTCGCTAGACACCACCGAGCAGTGGCTCGACCGCTGCATCAAGCACCTCGAGCATACCCCGCCTCTCTATGGCTACGAGCAGGCTCTCTTCCCGATCGTGCAGGGATGTGTCTACCCCGACCTCAGGCGTCGAGCGGCCGAGCATATAGCTTCGCTAGGCGCCCCCGGCAATGCCATCGGCGGACTAGCCGTCGGCGAGCCTACCGACAAGATGTACGAGATGATCGAGCTGACCAATAGCATCCTCCCCAAGGATAAGCCACGCTACCTCATGGGCGTCGGTACCCCAGCCAACATACTAGAGGGCATCGCACGTGGAGTCGACATGTTTGACTGCATCATGCCCACACGCAACGCCCGCAATGGGCAGCTCTTTACCTGGCAAGGCACCATCAATATACGCAATGCCAAGTGGCGCACCTGTCACGAGCCGATAGACCCCGAGGGCACCGCATCGACCGACCACCGCTACACCCGCGCCTACCTCTACCACCTCTTTAAGGCGCAGGAGATCACGGGGCTCACACTGGCTAGTATCCACAACATCGCCTTCTACCTCGACCTGGTCAACCAAGCGCACGACCACATCGTGGCAGGCGACTACACCGACTGGATGCGTAGCGTGCTACCCGCCCTCACCCGCCGTCTCTAGCCTGTGCGTGTCTACATCATCGTACCCCTCTCCTCTCTAAGCTTTAATTTCTTACCTTTGAGTTCGTGAAATGTAATGTAGGGTATACGAAATTC
>URKO01000064.1 GCA_900548415.1 uncultured Porphyromonas sp. | reverse complement strand
TTGGTATTTAGGTATTAACGGTAAAGCTCTAGTAGTCTCTGGGCAATAGCTGCTCCTAGGTCGCGACCCTGAGCGAGCTGCTCTGGGGTGGCGGCACCCTTGATCTCGATGGGATCGGAGACCTGCTCGAAGGCTAGCTTCTCGAGGATCTCGGGCATGATCTTGATAGACTGCCCAGCCCAAGTGCAGCTGCCAAAGTAGCCGATGATGTGATGCTTGACCTCGCGGAGGGCTACCTTGTTGAGGATGTCGCGCATGGGTGAGAAAAGGCTATTGCAATAGGTCGGTGCGCCAACGATGAGGGCGCGATACTTGAAGATGTCACGGAGCATGTGCGAGGGATCGGCCGTGCTGACATTGTGCACGACGATATCCTTGATGCCGCTCTGCGCTAGTCCCTGAGCGACAGCCTCGGCCATCTGCTCATTGTGCCCATACATACTGCCATAGAGGATGACCGCGCCACAGCTTGTGTCGTACTTACTGAGCTGGTCGTAGATGGCGAGTGCCTTGGGGAAGCCGTGCTCCGTCCATACGGGACCATGGGTCGGACAGATGTACTGTGGCGACAGACCTAGTGAGCTGTACTTCTCCAGAGCTTTCTGGACGAACATGCCGAACTTACCCACGATGCAGGCGTAGTAGCGGTACATCTCCTCGTAGTAAAGGTCGAGGTTCATATCTCGATCTATGATAGCTCCATTGAGTGCGCCAAAGGTGCCGAAGGCGTCGGCCGTAAAGAGGACGTTGTTCGAGCTCTCGTAGGTAAACATGACCTCGGGCCAGTGTACCATCGGTGCCATGACGAACTGGAAGGAGAAGCCACCCACCTCTAGCGGAGCTTTCTCCGAAACGACTACGCGCTGCTCCTGAGGGATTGGCGCGAAGTAAGAGTCGAGCATGCCGAAGGTCTTGGCATTGCCCACCACCTTCATCTCAGGATAGAGGGTGCGTAGGAGACCGATAGAGCCACTGTGGTCCGGCTCCATGTGGTTCACGATGAGGTAGTCGATAGGACGGTCGCCGATGATTGCTTTGATCTCGCTAAGATGCTTCTCGGCGGTGGCTATCTCGACACCATCGATGAGTACGACCTGCTCACCCACGAGCAGATAAGAGTTGTAGCTGACGCCATGGGGTAGTGACCAGGAGCCCTCGAAGAGTTGCTTCGTGCGGTCATTGACTCCGATATAGTATATTGAATCGGTGATTTGATTACGATACTCCATAATATAATGGTTGCTTTATAATAGTGAATAGATTTACTTCTTGTTTTGATGAGCGGCTTGCTCCTTGCGCTGCGCCTCTTCGGCGAGTAGACGCTCCACCTCCGCCTGAGGCACTGGGTGGCGTAGGGCATAGATGATCATGCCAACTCCGATGAGGATAAAGGGGATGCTGAGTAGCTGCCCCTGGTTGAGCCCGATGGAGTCGACCAATCTGTGCTCCCACGGCTCCTGAACGAACTTGACGGTCTCGATGAGGATACGAGCGATGAAGGTGAGCGTCAGGAGCGTCCCAACGATGAGCCCATGATACTTGTAGCCCGCATTGCGACGCCAGTAGAGCCACATGCAGATGGCGAAGACGAGTAGATAGGCGAGTGCCTCGTAGATGGCTGTCGGGTGGCAAGGCATGCCGTTGGCTATCGTTTGCCACTCGGCTGAGCGTACGAAGCGAAAGCCCCATGCGACATCGGTAGGGTAGCCAAAGATCTCGCTATTCATCAGGTTGCCGAGACGTATCATGGCTGCCACGAGTCCTACGGGTACGCAGAGTCGATCCATACCCCAGAGGATAGGCTTGTGCGACACTTTGCGTGCGTAGATCCACATGACGATGATGAGACCGATCACACCACCATGGCTCGCGAGTCCGCCCTCCCACGTCTTCAGGATTTCAACGGGATTGGCAAGGTAGTAGAGCGGGTCGTAGAAGAGACAATGCCCCAGTCTCGCACCAACGATCGTACCGATGGCTACGTACCAAAAGAGTTTGTCAAACCATGGCTCGGGCAAGCCTTCTTTCTGCCAGATGCGATGCACGATCCACGGACCGAAGACGAAGAGCCCCACGGCAAAGAGTACGGCATACCAGCGTAACTCAAAGGAGCCGATGGTAAAGATAGCGGGGCTGACGTCCCACGTGATGGCTAGTAGGGGTAGTGTGCTGGACATGGCGAGTAGAGGTTAGAGGTTAGAGATTAGACTAGATGGGCGATCCAGTCAGCGCGGTCGCCTACGAGTAGGTCTATGACTGGCACCTCAGGGAGCGTGTAGGCTCCTGGCGTGAGACGCTGCGTAGCACGGGCGGAGGCGACCATCATTTGGGCGGTTAGGGCGGGGTTGTTGATCTGCATCTCGAAGGTGAAACGCTGGTTGTGCGTTACGCCCGAGACCCCTTTGCGCATCATGTGTACGCCATGGCCTACGTCCTCCAAGGCAGCGACTGAGGGGACAATGGTGACGATTGTTTCGTCATGAGCGAAGTAATCATCAGCGAGTATCGCTTGACGCACTTGCTCCTCGTTGGCTCCTGCCTCCAGCTCCACATAGACCTGTCTGCGGTGCTGTCCGTAACCTACGGGCAGGGTCATGGAGAGCGCATCACGGACACCTGCAATGGCACGTGCCGCGACGGAGTGTCCCATGCTCATGCCTGGGCCAAAGTCTGTGTAGGTGATCCCCTCGGGTGCCATCGCCTGCATCAAGGTGCGGACGATCGAGTCGCTCCCGGGATCCCAGCCAGCACTGATGATGGAGACTGCTTGATGCTCCTGAGCTACCGCCATCAAGTCGTGGCGTAGCGTGGCTATCTGGGTATGTATGTCGAAGCTGTCTACCGTGCAAATGCCCTGCGCGAGATAACGCTTGGCGTAATCAGGCACGGAGCGTGTCGGTACGGCTAGGATAGCGACATCTGCCTTGGGTAGGGTGTCGTCCTCTCCGTACACGGCAATGCCGTGAGCGGTCAATACTTGGCTTTGAGGATCATTCTTAGAGCGACGGACTACACCGACCAGCTCCATGTCGGGAGCGGTGCGTACGGTGGTCACAACTTGCTTGCCTACGTGTCCGTAGCCTACGACGAGTACTTTTATCTTTTGGTTCATCTGAGATCTGCTATAGAATTGGTTGTTGCTTACAAGCGGTAACGGCTTGCGCCATCCAAGCTGCCTGTCTCAAAGCCAGAGCGAAAAGCTTGCATGCGCTGTGCTGAGGTACCGTGTGTGAATGAGTCTGGGACGGCGTAGCCCTGCGCCTCTTTCTGCAAGGTGTCATCGCCGATAGCGTTGGCGGCTGTGAGCGCATCCTCGAGGTCTCCAGGCTCGATGAGTATGATGCCGAGTCGCTGGGCGTGGTATGCCCATACGCCAGCAAGGTAGTCAGCTTGCAACTCTAGCTGTACACTGGCGCGGTTGTACGCTTCCTGAGAGACACGCCCTTGCTGCTGGTGCAGCTTGTCGGAGATGCCGAGGAGGTTCTGCACGTGATGCCCTACCTCGTGAGCGGTGACATAAGCCATGGCTAGGTCTCCTGGCGCTTTGAAGCGAGAGGCGAGTAGATTGAAGAAGTCTAAGTCAATGTAGACGGTCTGGTCGGCCGGACAGTAGAAAGGTCCCACCTCGCTGGTAGCTCCTCCGCAACGGCTCTGCACCTGATCGGTGAAGGTCACTAGTGTCGGTGCCGCATAGGAGCGTTGCAATTCGGAATTGAAGAGGTCTGTCCACACGTCGTTGCAACTGTTGAAGACGCGTAGCGTGAAGACTTTGAACTCTTCGTTTTCGTTGACACGCGAGGGGTCTACCTGCTCCGTCTGTGAGCCAGGCAAGACATTGTTCGCCACCTGCATCAGTCCCGTGAGGTCTACGCCGAAGAAGAGGCTGGCGAGGACGATGACGATACCGCCGATGCCACCTCCGAGGGCTAGTCCTCTGCCAGAGATGCGTCCGCGTCTATCTTGGTAGTTTGCTGAGCTATCGTTGGGTCTAAGCCATTTCATAGTATGTCATCGTTAGGTAGGTGGTACAGAAGGTGCGTGAAGTGCTTGCGAAAGAGTCCCTCCAGCTGGTGCTTGACTAGCGGAAAGTAAACCTCCCCGCGACCTATCTCTTGCTCCATCGAGGTGACCCCCTTGTCGGTAAAGCCACACGGATTGATGAGCTGGAAGTAGCTTAGGTCGGTATTGACATTGAGCGCGAAGCCGTGCATCGTCACATAGCGAGAGGTGTGCACGCCGATCGCACAGATCTTACGAGCTTGCGGTGTGTGCGCATCGATCCAGACTCCCGTAGCACCCTCGAGACGCTCTGCACGAATGCCGTAGAGGTAGAGCAGGTCGATGATGCACTGCTCCATCGTGTGGATGTACTCCTTGATCCCCACGCCGTAATGCTCTAGGTCAAAGATCGGGTAACCGGTGATCTGCCCAGGACCATGGTAAGTAATGTCGCCACCACGCTCTATCTGGACTAGCTGAATGCCTTTAGAGTTGAGCAGAGCCTCCGAAACGAGCAGATTCGTCTGCTTGCCATGCTTGCCAATGGTCAGCACCGGCTCATGCTCGCAAAAGAGTAGCACGTCCTCAGGCACCGTCTGATGCGCTACCTTGGCATCAATACGCTCCTGCCAAAGCTGCAGCTGCATCTCCAGTGCCGCTTGGTAATCAATCCTGCCACAATCCCGATAGGTAAAAGGCTCAGCACTACTCCTTACTAGCTTGTCTGGTGTAGGTTGCGGGGTATAACCCGTTCCCTCTGTGTAGTGAAGGGTTAATCCGTCGTAACCCACGTAGACCCCCTCGGGCAGTCGCTCTTGTAGCTCTGCCGTAGGCGGTGCATGGTGCGAAAGGTGAATGATGTAGCTACATTGCGACTGAACCTGGGCGGTCAGTTCAATGGCCTCCTCGATCGTTTGGTGCGTCGGGTGAGGCTTGGTGTAGCGTAGCCCATTGACAAAGAGTAGCTCCACGCCTCGGAGCTTCTCTAGCTCCTCTGGGGCGATGCTCTTGAGGTCGGTTAGGAAGCCAAAGCTCCCGATGCGATAGCCTAGTATTGGTTGCTTGCCGTGCATCACCCGTATCGGCTCTATCGTCAGGTCGTAGAGTGTAAACGGCTCTAGCGACGAGATGGGGTGCAGCGTCAGGTGTGGCGTGCCGGGATAGCGATGCGGACCGAAGTAGTAGTGCAGTCGGGACTTGATCGACTCTAGTACGTTAGGCTCTGCGTAGATGGGTAGCTCCGTGCGCCACGAGATAGTGCGCAGGTCGTCCAGCCCTCCGATATGGTCGTAGTGCTGGTGCGTTAGGATGATCGCATCTAGATGGTCTATGCCCGCTAGGAGTGCTTGCTGCCGGAAGTCTGCGCTACAGTCGATCAGTATTCGTTTGCCTGCAGGTGAGACTACCAGAGCCGATGTACGGGTGCGCTGGTCGCGCGGGTCTAGGCTGAGACAGGTGCGACAGTAGCAACCCACCTCAGGTACGCCTGTGCTGGTACCTGAGCCTAGTAGCTCGACGATCTGTGGCGAGGGGAGATTGTGGCGAGAGGGCATAGGGCTCAGTCTATATAGCGCACCTCGGGATGTAGTGAGATGCCGAACTTACGACTCACCTCCTGCTGCACATGCTCTGCTAGTGCGACTACCTCTTGGCCTGTCGCTCCGCCGTAGTTGACGAGGACGAGCGGCTGCTTCTCGTAGACTCCCACGGCACCAGTGCGGTAGCCTTTGAGCCCTGTCTGGTCTATGAGCCACGCTGCTGAGAGCTTGACCACCCCCTCGTTGTGAGTAGGGTAGTGAGGCACGGGCGTGTCGTATTGCTTCGCCAGCTCCTCGTACTGCGCTAGTGGCACGATGGGGTTCATGAAGAAGCTCCCGCCATTTGGTATCTCCTCAGGGTCGGGTAGCTTAGCACGTCGGATGCTAATCACCTCTTGACGAATCTCCTCAGGCGTCGGCATCGTGTCGCGACCCTCGAAAGCTTTTGCCAAGGAGGCGTAGCTCAGATTGCAGGTCGGCTCGGTGCTTAGTATGAAGTGTACGTGCGTGACGATGTAGGAGTGGTACTGCGGATCTTTGAAGATGCTGTACCTATATTTATAGTCACACAGGGCACTCGGTATGCGGAGCTTCATCCCTGTCGCTAGGTCGACCACATCGACCGCTACGATGTACTGAGAGACCTCGCTCCCGTAGGCACCTATATTCTGTATGGCAGCAGCGCCCACGGTGCCTGGTATGAGCGATAGATTTTCTATACCATAGAGACCCCGGCTGAGCATCAGCTCCACAAAGTGATCCCAGACGATGCCACTACCCGCCCGCACATGCTGCTGCCCCGGGTGGGTCAGCGCACTCTCGGTCTCATCGTAGTAGTGGAGGTCATCGATCTGCGAGTAGAGGATGACGCCACGATACTTATCGTGCGTAAAGAGCAGGTTGCTCCCAGCACCTATCGGCAGATAAGGCTGCGAGACAAAGTACTCATCACGTGCTAGCGTCTGAAGATCCTCAGCACTGCTGTAGTTGATCCACCAGTCAGCGGTGGTCTCAGTGGCAAATGTGTGGTACTCGCGAAGCGGTTGATGCTGTATGATCTCCATAGTTTATAGTGTCCGAAGAAGGAGCCTTAGAGTCTATCTATGTAAACTCTAAGACTCCTATTTTATTGTATGGCTATGTGGGGAGACCCGACTAGCGGATCTTCTCCAGAATCCAAGCGTCCTGGAAGTCAGGAGCGAAGCGTCCCTTGACCTGCTCTCTTGAAGCCTCAGCCTCACGGCGGTTGTCAAAGCTAGTGATGATAACGCGAAGCATACCAGCCTCGTTCTGACCGAGTACGGGGTTGTAGCCCTGAGCCTGTAGACGCTCCTTGAGCGAGTAAGCGTTGGTGTGGTTTTGGAAAGAGCCGACGACCACGTTGTAGGTCTTGAGCATGTTTGCGTCCTCACC